>CAZDWG010000142.1:0-4394 GCA_964509005.1 uncultured Zetaproteobacteria bacterium | reverse complement strand
CACGTCCGGTTCTGTGAGGGTGAAATTCAGTAATGAATGAACTACTCGACTAGTCTTCAAGATTTTTGAGCGGTGGCAGGATGCCAATGGTGCGAGATCTGGCATCATCCTCACTCATAAACTCACGCAGGATCTCCTGATCGTCTTGTAATTTGTTTTGAGCGCAGGCATAAAGGCTATAGCTAAAATCGGAATAATGCCTGCACCACGTGCGCACCGCTTCGTTGTTAATCAACATCAGACGCATTGGCGTGGTAGCGGTGACTGTAGCGGAATGGGCCTTGCCGGTGATGATGGAAATTTCACCCACCTCGTCACCGGTGGAAATGCGGGCGACTACGATGTGCCTGGACGGATCCGTTGGATGTTTGATGGATATATCGGCCTTGCCGCCGAGGACCAGGAACATGAAGCGGACGTCTTTACTTCCCTCCCTGAATAAGGATTCACCTGTATTGATGGAAATAAATTGCGCATTGTACAGCATGATTCCCCGCACGGGTTGTGGTAGTCTGGAGAATACGGGATTAATTGAAATTGCGGTTGCCGCCAGACGCCGTTCCGCCGACTGGGCCAGACTACGTCGGAACAGTTCGTTCTTGTCCAGCACCTCGCGTACCTGTCTACAGGGTAAGCGGAACAGGGAACATGCCCCAACGGTCTGCACATCCGCTCCTACCGGAGCATCGTACAGAATCGAAGCCTCACCGAACACCTCTCCGGGTGTGATTGATCCAACCTTAAAGGTCTTGTTACTATATCGTTTTAATACATCGAGCAGGCCAAAATGAAGCATATACAGAAATTGCGGCTGCTCCCCGTCTGACAATACCGTTTCATTGGCGGCGAGATCCAGCGGTTGGGCAATGGAACGGAAGAATTCCGTCTCTTCAGGATAGAGCACCGAAAGCGTCGGAAAGTCGGATGGCTCGAAAATACGACCAGTTTCTTCCTCAGGATACCCCATCGGGGCATTATGAATAAAATTGTACTCGACTGCAAATGTTTATGGAGCCTTGATTTGAATCACCCGAGGCTCTCTGTATGCAGCCCCATTTGTGAAGCTTGCCAGTGGCGCGGCAGGCGGTTGACACGACAGGAATGCGTCACTATGGTTCGCGGCCCTTCGGCATCCGTATACAGAGGATTTGGCGAAGGATAACTTGAGATAGAGGTGGTTGATGCCGACGATTAATCAGTTGATCCGCAAGGGCCGGAAGGACAAGCGGAAAATCAACAAGGTTCCCGCACTGGATGCATGCCCGCAACGCCGTGGCGTATGCACGCGCGTGTATACCTCGACACCGAAGAAGCCGAATTCGGCTCTGCGTAAAGTGGCGCGCGTACGCTTGACCAACGGTCAGGAAGTGACGGCCTATATCCCCGGCGAGGGACATAAGTTGCAGGAGCATTCGGTGGTACTCATTCGCGGCGGCCGCGTGAAGGATTTGCCGGGCGTTCGCTACCACATTCTGCGTGGCGTTTTGGATACGACCGGTGTGGATGGCCGCAGGCAGGCCCGTTCCAAGTACGGCGCCAAGCGTCCGAAGTAGGAGATGCCTGATGCCTCGTAAAGGTCCCGCCCCGATTCGTCCCGTCACTCCGGATGCCAAGTTCGGTGACCGTATGGTTTCGACCGTGGTCAACAAGGTGATGTGGGACGGTAAGAAGAATACAGCCGAGCATATTGTTTACGGTGCCATGGATTTTGCCGCGAGCCGCTTGAAAACCGAGCCGCTGAGCGTGTTGCATAAGGCCCTGGAGGCCGTGAAGCCACTGGTGGAAGTTAAATCCCGACGTGTGGGTGGTGCGACTTACCAGGTGCCGATGGAAGTTAGCGAGCGCCGCAAGGAATCCCTGGCCGTTCGCTGGTTGGTGGAATTTGCGCGCAAGCGTTCCGAGCATACGATGATGGAGCGTTTGGGGAATGAAATCGCGGATGCCGTGAGCGAGCGTGGAGGTGCATTCAAGAAGCGCGACGAAACGCATCGCATGGCTGAGGCGAACAAGGCTTTTGCGCACTACCGCTGGTAATCAAGCGATAGTTTCATGTATTTGATGTATTGGTTTTTGCGCCCATTCATGGGCGCTTTGGAAAAATGGGGTCAGGTCTATCATTTAGCACGGATCAGACTAATGAGCAGGAAGGCGCTAAATGATAGACCTGACCCCCATTTTTTCGATTTGTTCTCAACAATTGAGTGAAGGAGTAACGGATCGTGGCCCGTAAAACACCATTAGAGCGCGTGCGAAACATCGGTATTATGGCACACATTGATGCCGGCAAGACGACGACGACCGAGCGCATTCTCTATTATACCGGCGTAACGCATAAGATTGGTGAAGTGCATGACGGCGCCGCGACCATGGACTGGATGGAGCAGGAGCAGGAGCGTGGTATTACCATTACCTCCGCGGCAACGACCTGTACCTGGGACAACCATCAGATCAATATTATTGATACCCCCGGACATGTGGATTTTACCATTGAGGTGGAACGTTCGTTGCGCGTGCTGGATGGCGCTGTCGGCGTATTCTGTGCCGTGGGCGGTGTCGAGCCTCAGTCCGAGACGGTGTGGCGGCAGGCCGATAAATACAATGTTCCGCGCATTGCCTTTGTGAACAAGATGGATCGTACGGGAGCGGAATTTTTCCGGGTGGTGGATGAAATTACGGAACGCCTGGGGCACCATGCCGTGCCTGTCAATCTCCCCATTGGCGCCGAAGAAAATTTCAAGGGCGTCGTTGATCTGATTCGTATGAAGGCTGTCGTCTGGAAGGATGAAGCGATGGGCGCGGAGTATTCCATTGAGGATATTCCGGTCGATCTGGCCGATCAGGCGGCGGAATATCGTGAAAAGTTGCTGGATTCCGTGCTGGTGTATGATGATGATCTGATGGAAGCCTATCTGGAGGGTTCCGAGATTGATGAAGCCGCACTGAAGGCGTGTGTGCGCAAGGCCGTCATCGACATCAAAATGATCCCGGTGCTATGCGGTACGGCTTTCAAGAACAAAGGCGTGCAGACATTGCTGGATGCCGTGGTTGATTTCATGCCGTCACCGATGGATGTGCCTGCCATCAAAGGCCACAAGGTGGATTCGGAGGAAGAGGATTCGCGTCCGAGTTCCGATGATGCGCCCTTTTCCGCACTGGCATTCAAGGTGATGACGGATCCTTACGTTGGTACATTGACCTTCTTTCGCGTTTACTCCGGTGTGCTGGAGGCGGGTTCCTATATTATCAATTCCACCAAGGGAAAAAAGGAGCGGATTGGCCGCATCCTGCAAATGCACTCCAACAACCGTAAGGAAATCAAGGAAGTACGTGCCGGTGATATTGCCGCTGCCGTGGGTTTGAAGAGTACGACAACTGGCGACACGCTGTGCGCGGATGATGCGCCGATTGTTCTGGAGCGTATGGAATTCCCGGATCCGGTCATTTCCGTGGCGATTGAGCCGAAGACCAAGGCCGATCAGGAGAAGATGGGTATTGCTCTGAGCAAGCTGGCGGCTGAGGATCCTTCTTTCCGCGTACATACCGATGAAGAAACAGGTCAGACCATCATATCGGGTATGGGTGAGTTGCATCTGGAAATCATCGTAGACCGCATGCAGCGCGAGTTCACGGTGGATGCCAATGTTGGCAAACCGCAAGTGGCGTACCGCGAAACGATTCGTGCGACGGTGAAGACTGAGGGTAAATTTATCCGTCAGTCGGGTGGGCGCGGCCAGTATGGTCATGTCTGGCTGGAGCTGGAGCCACAGGAGCCGGGCGCGGGATTCGAGTTTGTGGATAAAATTGTCGGTGGCTCAGTGCCGCGCGAATATATTCCGGCGGTAGGCAAGGGTATTGTTGAGGCCATGAGTAACGGTGTACTGGCCGGTTACCCGATGGTGGATATCAAGGCGACCCTGTATGACGGTTCCTACCATGACGTGGACTCATCCGAAATGGCATTCAAGATCGCCGGTTCGATGGGTTTCAAGGCGGGGTGTGTCAAGGCCAGGCCGGTATTGCTTGAGCCGATCATGAAGGTGGAAGTGGTGACGCCGGAAGATTATATGGGCGATATCGTCGGTGATTTGAACCGACGGCGTGGCCGCGTGCAAGGTATGAATGACCGCAGTGGCGCCAAGGTGATTGATGCGGAAGTGCCGTTATCCGAAATGTTTGGCTATGCCACGCATGTGCGGTCCATGTCGCAGGGGCGTGCCAACTACACCATGCAGTTTGAGCATTATGAGGAAGTGCCGAATAATATTACCAAGGAAATTATCGCCAGCGTTAAGGGTTGAGGAAGATCCTGGTTGATCCATGAATAGTAAGGAGACAGACCATGTCGAAAGAGAAATTTGAGCGCAACAAGCCGCACGTCAACGTTGGTACGATTG
>CAZDWG010000141.1:3226-4396 GCA_964509005.1 uncultured Zetaproteobacteria bacterium | reverse complement strand
TTACCCACAAATCACGTCACAGAACCCTTGCACACGGGTCAGACCAAGGCGCGGTACGCAGATAATGGTTATTCCATTGGCAAGTGCCGCAACGCCGGTATGGCCCGTGTGCAAGGGTTCCCTTCGGGCGACTCGCTGTGGCGCGATTTGTGGGTAAAGGGCAGGCCTAGGTTTATACGACGGCGATCTCGCAGCCTTCCTGTTGCCAGGCAGTAAAACCTCCGGCCATTGATGTTACGTTGGCAAAGCCCATCTCCTGAAGTGTTGCCGCCGCCAACAAACTACGCCCACCACTGGCACAATAGACGATAATCTTTTGTTCGCGATCAGCAAGACGAGCTTCGTGTTGTGGTATATCCGGATCAGCCTTTACCTCTAAAACACCGCGCGGAATATTCAACGCGCCGGGTAAATAACCGATCAGGAATTCTCCCGGCTCGCGTACATCCAGCAGCAGCGCCGACCCGCCATGCATGGATGCCACATCTTCGATGGATACCTCCGTCACCTTAACTTTAGCCGCCGCCACAAAATCTTTCATCCCTTTCGCCATGGCTGTCTCCTTTGGTCAGGGGGTCTGCCGACCTTGGGGGAATCGTCGCGAGCAGGCGTAAGCCATGCGAAGCAATGGGTGCTGCTTCCCTGCCGCGCAGTAAGATTTCTCATAAGTCCGACAGACTCTTGGAAAATAATGCCACTTATCGCTGCGACTTTCAAGTCATTTTATTTAGAACCAAACTGTCCTTTACGTGCAAAGGATTCAATACGCATCCGAATTTGATCGCACACGCGACGGAATTCAGCCATGATTTGTGCCTCCGTGCCAGTCGCTTTTGCCGGATCATCAAACGGCCAGTGTTCACGTTT
The DNA here is from genome assembly GCA_964509005.1 of uncultured Zetaproteobacteria bacterium. Classification (GTDB taxonomy): domain Bacteria; phylum Pseudomonadota; class Zetaproteobacteria; order Mariprofundales; family Mariprofundaceae; genus JAUZQZ01. The sequence continues at coordinate 3,529 of CAZDWG010000141.1, read as the reverse complement.
TCCCCGTATGTAAAAAGCCGGGCAATGTTTATCCGCATGGCTGCACACAGTGACTAGCAGATCAATGGATCCAAGCAACCCGGGGTCAATAGTTTTGGATTCCTGGCCGGAGATATCCACGCCGGCCTCACGCATCACGGCGATGGCGCGCGGGTTCAGACCATGGGCTTCGATGCCTGCCGAATAGACCTCAAAACAATCCCCCGCCAATGCCCGCAACCAGCCCTCGGCCATCTGCGAGCGGCATGAGTTGCCAGTACACAAGAATAATACACGCTGTTTCATTTTCTTCTCACTCCCTGC
>CAZDWG010000141.1:0-3126 GCA_964509005.1 uncultured Zetaproteobacteria bacterium | reverse complement strand
CCTGCCTGGCGCGTCCGGGTTGTTGGTAATACCGCACCAGCGTTTGAGTTCGCTACGTTCAGGGTAACGACCGGCCAACATGATTTCTCCATCGAGCAACATCAGCGGAAGCTCTTTTTCTCCAGAACGCTTCAGAAAAGCACTGGCTACCGTATTGTCAGCAAAAGCCATTGGCTGTTGGGACAGGTTATATTGCCGTTCTTGATCATGCATTGTTCCTTGCCGGCCGAGTATTTCCCGATTCATACCAAGCCTTGCTACGATTGACGATAGATACTACCGACAGCATCACCGGCACTTCCACCAGCACACCGACGACGGTGGCCAACGCCGCACCGGACTGGAAGCCGAACAACGAAATAGCCGTGGCGACAGCCAGCTCGAAGAAATTGGAGGCGCCAATCAACGCGGATGGCCCGGCCACCGAATGATCTACGCCCAGCTTGCGATTCAGCCAATAGGCTAACATGGAATTGAAATAGACCTGGATGGTGATCGGGATCGCCAACAGCAGAATCACCAGTGGTTGCGCCAGTATCTCCTCGCCCTGAAAGCCGAACAGTAGCAGAACCGTGAGCAGCAGGGCCGCCATTGAGATCGGATCCATCATGTGCAGCACGGCATCGAGTTCCCCTTTGGCCAGCAGCACCCTGCGGCCGAGGTAAGCAGTGACAACCGGGATCACGATATAAAGCAGTACCGAGAGAAACAGTGTGCCCCAAGGCACGGTAATGGAAGCTACGCCAAGCAATAAACCTACAATCGGAGCAAAGGCAAAGATCATAATAACATCATTCAGCGCCACCTGACTGAGGGTAAATTGTGGATGTCCATTAGCCAACCGGGACCAAACAAAAACCATGGCCGTACATGGAGCAGTCGCAAGAATAATAAGGCCTGCGATGTACTCTGGAACCTTTTCCGGATCAAGAAATGGGGCAAAGAAATGTTGCAGAAACAACCATCCAAGAAAGGCCATGGAAAACGGTTTAATGAGCCAGTTAATTCCTAATGTAACGCCAACCCCGCGCCTGTGATCCCAAACCTCATTTAATGACGAATAATCGATTTTAAGGAGCATGGGAAGAACCATCGCCCAGACCAGCAGCGCTACCGGAAGATTGATGTGCGCAATTTCAACATTGCCAAGTGCATGAAATATGGCAGGAAACAGAGAACCAAGTCCGATACCGGCGACGATGGCGAGAAACACCCAGACCGTGAGATAGCGGGCGAACAGGCCCATGGATTTAGCCGTGGACATGGAAACCTCCTGAACGTCAAATGAGCATTAAATGAACAGGATGCTATTATATCTATTTATGCGGATATATCAATTAGAAATGTCATCCCAAGACTTTCTTTAATCGTTCTCTGTCCTTTTGAAGGATATCGCCGTCTGAAAATTCAGGTATCAAAGCAGCCAATCTTTCCGCAAAGCCATCGGCCAGACGGTAATGCATCCATTTGCCCTGACGCCGGGTTTGCGCCAGTCCTGCATGACGCAGTACTCCAAGGTGCCGTGATACGGTGCTTTGCGGCAGCTTGAGTGCGTCAGTCAGGTGGCAGACGCACAGTTCATCGTGGCCCGCCAACAGTTGGAACAGGCGCAAGCGAACAGGGTCGCCTAGTGCCTTAAATATTTCAGCCGTAATCATGGCCGCCTGAAGCACTTGTAAAGCTCCGGGTGGGTAAGCGGATGTGGGGAAACAGATCGCTGGTCATGGTGCGTTACAAACACCTCACTAGCGAAAACATTTTGCTGAATACATTGTGCTCCGATATCTGATGCCATAGCGCCATGCCAGGGCGGTCAGGATCATGAAACCGTGCATCAACCGTGTGATGCGTGCGTATTGCATGGGGTTATTTTACCCCTTGCCCAGCATACCGGCCAGGCGCAGACGTAGCGCATTGAGTTTGATGAATCCGTCGGCATCCTTTTGGTCATAAGCGCCCTGATCATCTTCAAATGTACATAAGCGTTCGTCAAACAGGGAATCATCGGATCTTCGACCAACCACCATGATATTACCCTTATACAGTTTAAGGCGTACCTGACCGCTCACTGCCGCTTGCGATGCATCAATCATCCGCTGCATGATTTTTCGCTCCGGTGCAAACCAGAAGCCATTGTAGATCATTTTGGCATAACGCGGCATCAGTTCATCCTTCAGATGCGCGACCTCACGGTCCAGCGTAATCGATTCGATGGCCCGGTGCGCCTTGAGCATGATGGAACCGCCAGGCGTTTCATAACAACCGCGCGATTTCATACCAACAAACCGGTTCTCAACGATATCAATGCGGCCAACACCATGCTTGCCACCCAGGCGATTCAACTCTCCCAATATCTGAGCAGGCGTCATGGCTTTGCCGTCGATAGCGGTGATATCACCGTCCCTGTAGGTCAATTCAATATATTCCGCTTCATCCGGTGCATTCTCGGGAGAAACGGACCAGCGCCACATGGATTCGGACGGCTCACACCATGGATCCTCAAGATCATAACCTTCGTAGGAGATGTGCAGCATGTTGGCATCCATCGAATACGGTGATTTACTGCCTTCACGCTTGCGCTCGACCGGAATGCCATGTTTTTCAGCAAAATTCAGCATATCCTCACGCGATACCATGCCCCATTCGCGCCAGGGGGCAATAACCCTGACATCGGGCTTAAGTGCGTAAAAACCGAGTTCAAAACGCACCTGATCATTACCCTTGCCCGTAGCGCCATGCGATACCGCATCAGCCCCTTCAGCCTCGGCGATTTCGATCATACGCCTGGCGATCAACGGTCGGGCAATGGATGTGCCGAGCAGGTATTCTCCCTCGTAAATGGCGTTAGCGCGGAACATCGGGAAAACATAATCGCGGACAAAATCCTCGCGCATATCCTCGATATAGATAGACGAAACACCGCAGGCCTCGGCCTTTACGCGGGCCTCCTCGACCTCTTCGCCCTGGCCTAAATCGGCGGTAAAGGTCACCACTTCGCAGTGATAGGTATCCTGTAACCACTTCAGGATAATGGAGGTATCCAAACCCCCGGAATAGGCCAGTACGGCCTTCTTGACGTCAGACATTCGCCAGCCCTCAACTTCATGATTTAAAGCCCGCGCCAGG
>CAZDWG010000140.1:0-4398 GCA_964509005.1 uncultured Zetaproteobacteria bacterium | reverse complement strand
CCCGCATGCTAACATCCCGCTCAAATTTATTGGAGAGTGCATTCATGTCCGGACATTCCAAATGGTCAACCATCAAACACAAAAAGGCCGCGACTGACGCCAAACGCGGTCAGGTATTCACCCGCTACATCCGTGAAATTACCATTGCCGCTAAATTGGGCGGCGCTGACCCGGAAGCGAACCCCAGACTCCGCTCCGCCATTGCCGCCTCCCGTGGCGTTAATATGCCCAAGAGCAACATTGACCGCGCTATCGAAAAAGGAGTCGGCGGCGGTGAAGGTACAAATATTGAGGAAATTCGCTATGAAGGCTATGGCCAGGAGGGTGTCGCTATTCTGGTGGACTGCATGACCGATAATCGCAACCGTACGGTATCCGATGTACGTTCCGCTTTCAGCAAGGGTGGTGGAAATATGGGCGAATCCGGATGTGTCGCATGGATGTTTCATCAAAAAGGGCTGTTCGTATTCGATCATCAGGAGGTGGATGAAGATGCCCTGATGGAAGCCGCACTGGAAGCCGGTGCTGAAGATGTGCGGGAGAGAGCGGATGAAGGCTGTTTTGAGGTCACATCCAGTCCGGCCGATTTCGTGCAGGTACAGGAAGCCATGGAAGCTGCAAATCTCAAGTTCCAAGTGGCGGAAATCTCATGGATACCGGAAAATACGGTACACGTGGAAGGCGATCCGGCGGGGAAACTGCTGCACCTGATTGAACGTCTGGAAGAACTGGATGATGTCCAGAACGTCTATGCCAATTATGATATTGATGACGCGGAAATGGAACGGTTGAGTAGTTAATGCGCATCCTCGGGGTAGACCCAGGTTCGCGTCGAACCGGTTATGGCGTCGTAGACGCAACCGGCGGACGCATCACTCATCTCGCGCATGGCGTCATTACCGCGGGCAACGGCGAGTTTACGGAGCGGCTGGCCACCCTGTTTACGGGCCTCTCGGACGTCATTGCCAACCACCGCCCGCAATGCGTAGCCATGGAGGATGTATTTATGGCGCGCAATGCCGCATCGGCACTGAAACTGGGCCAGGCCAGAGGTGCATTAATTGCCGCCTGCGCGCATGCCAAACTGAAGGTGACGCCATACAGTCCCACCAAGGTAAAACAGGCAGTTACCGGCTTTGGCCGGGCTGAGAAAGGACAGATTCAGCATATGATTCAACTGTTGCTCAAACTTCCTCCGCCCTTGCGGGAGGATGCCGCTGATGCACTGGCCGTGGCTGTCTGCCATGCCAATCATGTTCATAGCCCCATGGGCAGGCTTGTGGAACAGAACGCATGATTGGCTGGCTCAATGGAAAGGTGATGGGTCTGGATACTTCCGGCACTATCCTTCTGGATGTGGGCGGCGTTGGCTATGAGGTGGCTGTCGGTATGCAAACGCTGTGTATGCTGAATGCGGGTGAAGAGGCGGAGTTGTTTATCCATACTTATGTACGTGAAGATCAAATTACCCTGTTTGGCTTTGCCAGCATGCGGGAAAGGATTGTTTTCCGTAAATTGACCGGCGTTTCGGGTATCGGGGCGCGTACGGCTCTGAATATTCTTTCCGGTATGAGCGTAGAGGAATTACTCACCGCCATTGATGCATCTGATGACGTCGCCATTGCACGCACACCCGGAATTGGCAAGAAAACGGCGCAGCGGCTCATCCTGGAACTCAAAGGAAAACTGGTGGGTGAAGCGGGCACGACAAGTGCTTCATCTTCCGTTGTGGCCGATGTGCGGTCAGCCTTGTCCAATCTGGGTTATAGGCCAGCCCAAATTGATGTTGTGCTTAAAGGCCTTGAAGATACCGGTGATCTCGAAAGCATGTTCAAGGCCGCCATGAAGGTGCTGGCATGAACCCGAACACCGGGGAAGACCGTTTGATCGCCCCGGTTATTCGTAGCGAGGACCGATGGGATGCTGCTCTGCGTCCTACCCGGCTCACTGAATATATTGGCCAGGAAAAGCTGCGCGCCAACCTGTCAATATTCATTCAGGCCGCCAGAAAGCGCAAGGAAGCGCTGGATCACGTTCTGTTCTATGGTCCGCCGGGATTGGGGAAAACCACGCTGGCTAATATCATGGCGTATGAAATGGGCGTAAATATCCGCGCCACCTCCGGGCCGGTCATTGAGCGTGCTGGCGATCTGGCGGCCATGTTAACCAACCTGGAAGAAGGTGATGTTCTTTTTATTGATGAAATTCATAGATTGAGTCCACAGGTTGAAGAGATCCTCTATCCAGCCATGGAGGATTTTCAACTGGATATCATCATTGGCCAAGGGCCCGCTGCCCGTTCCATCAAGATGGATTTGCCTCGTTTCACACTCGTTGGCGCAACCACGCGAACGGGGCTGCTGACCACGCCACTGCGCGGACGTTTTGGCGTTGTTTCCCGACTGGATTTCTACGATCACGGAGAGCTGGCCCAAATCGTTTCGCGCTCCGCCCATTTGCTGAATATCGCGGTGGATGACGAGGGTGCTTATGAAATCGCCCGGCGTTCGCGCGGCACGCCGCGCATTGCCAACCGCTTGCTTCGGCGCGTTCGTGACTTTGCCGAAGTCGAACATGACTCCCGGGTTACCAAAAATGTGGCGCACGGCGCCCTGATGAGGCTGGAAGTGGATGAAATGGGACTGGACTACATGGATGCCAAACTGCTCTCCACCCTGATCGATAAATTCTCCGGCGGTCCCACGGGCCTGGATACCCTCGCCGCATCCATCTCAGAGGAGAAAGAGACCATTGAGGATGTCATCGAACCCTTCCTGCTGCAACAGGGCCTCATTACGCGAACACCACGCGGGCGCATCGCTACACCGCTGGCTTATACACATTTGAAGCGCGATCTGCCGGATTCAGGCCAACAGGGATCGCTATTGTGAGCGAAGAAACACATCAATTCCCGGTACGTATTTATTATGAAGATACCGATCACGGCGGCGTGGTTTATTATGCCAATTACCTGAAGTTTATGGAGCGTGCCCGCACGGAATTTCTGCGTCATCTCGGCCTTGAACTGGATGAACTGGAATCCACGTTCGGCATATTGTTTGCCGTCACCGAAGTCCATGTGCATTATCGCCACCCGGCCCGTTTTAATGATGCAATCATCGTGGAAAGCAGGCTTATGGAGGTGCGTGGCGCGCGCCTGATATTCCGGCAAGGTATTTACCGGGACAATAAAACACTGGTTGAGGGCGAAATACGGCTGGCCTGTATGGGTCGAACGGGCCAGCCCATGCGCATACCGGAGGATGTGTTGCGGCGTATGCAGCCGCAACTGACTGAACATGTGATGATGAAGGAGTAAACATGAGTGGAGAGCTTTCAATATGGAATCTGGTCCTGCATGCCAGTTTTATCGTCCAGATCGTACTGATCATGCTGCTGTCATTATCGCTGATGTCCTGGGCCGTTATCTTCAACAAATGGAGGTTGTACAGGAAATCACGCCGCCAGGCGGAGGAATTTTCATCGGCTTTCTGGGGCGGTAAGGATCTGGATTCCGTGCTGGCAAGCATTCCACAACGTTATCCTGATAGTTCGCTTCCCAATATCTTCCAGGCTGGCTACCGCGAATTCATGAGGCATCAGCATGATGCCACCCAAACCCAGACGATGAAAATCGTCGCTGGCGGCGGCATGGATGGTATCCGCCGCGCTCTGGATGCCGCATTGTCTCGTGAACTGGAACGATTGTCCCGGAATCTGGCTTTTCTGGCCACTGTGGGTTCCACCTCTCCCTTCATTGGACTGTTCGGCACGGTCTGGGGTATCATGAATGCATTCCAGAATATCGCCCTGACCAGGAACACCTCGCTGACATCCGTAGCACCGGGCATTGCCGAAGCACTGGTGGCCACGGCATTCGGCCTGGTTGCGGCCATTCCGGCAGTTGTAGCCTACAATAAATTTACGTCCGATCTAAAACGTATGGCAGCGAATATGGAACAGTTCTCCTCGGAGTTCCTGAACATCATCTCCCGCCATATCAGGAGCTAATCGTATGTGGGCCGGAAGTAGCAAATGGACTCAAGACACCGAACCGATGGGTGAAATCAATGTGACGCCACTGGTGGATGTCATGCTGGTGCTGCTCATCATCTTTATGGTCACCGCGCCACTGTTGACCCAGGGCGTGCATGTGGAGCTGCCGAACGTCGCCTCCCCATCCATACGGCAAAACATTGAGCCTCTGGTCATAACGATACGCAAGGACGGAAAAATTTATCTCCAGAAACATGCTATCAGGCTTGAACAATTGGCACCCCGTATCAAGGCCATCCGCAAACAGAAACCGAAATTGCAGATCTTTATACGCGGTGATGCGAAAACGCCTTACGAGCGTGTCGTCCGGGTGATAAGCTTACTGGCCAAAGCAAACATCAA
>CAZDWG010000139.1:0-4419 GCA_964509005.1 uncultured Zetaproteobacteria bacterium | reverse complement strand
ATTTGGACAACTCCGTGACCTTGGCATCGCGCTGGTCGCGCAAATCGTTGGCCTGAGACGCTATCCTTCCCGCCTCGGCGCGCCCGATGCGACCGTTAAGCTCGGCAATCTGGGTCAGCAGGGTATTGGCTTTGGTCAGCAGCGGAGCAAGTTCCTGATCCGCCGCGATCCGCCGGTCACTCAATTGTTGACGCATATCGGTCACTTGCGTGACCAACGACTGCGCCTTGCTGAGTGTATCCGCGCGTACGATTGCATCCGCGGGTGTATTGGCAAGGGCTTGTAGCGAGGTGAAGAATGCATCCAGCGTGGATGTAAGGCCGGGTGCGCCAAGCGCGCCAAAGGTGGACTGTACGCTGGCCAGCCCTTGCTGAAGGGTTTGCGCCAGCGCATTCTGGCCGCTGTTCGCAAGCTGGGCGCGCGTGAGAATCGCATCCACCACACGACGGATATTACCCACCTTAACGCCCTGACCCAGATTGAGGACGCCAGCCTGTTGCGGCTGCTTGCTGACCAAGATCGTTTCCTGCCTGGAATAGCCGGGCGTATTCGCATTGGCGATGTTCTGTGCGATGACATCCATCGCCCGCTGTTGCGCCAGCAGGCTGGAGGCGCCGATATCAAGGCTGCCGAAAACGCTCACCACGAACCTCCCGGACCATAGGTGCTTTTCTGTTCCATGGCGCCAATATCCCGCAAAACACCGGATGTCGCTTCGTACATGGCGTGCAGGCGGATCATGGATTCTTCACCAGCCCCGGATGCCTGTATAAGGCGTTGATGCGTCTCGCGCCGCGAAACCTGAAGCGTATCCGCCGCATTCCCGGCGTGGCGATCGATGAAGACACTCAGTGGCATATCGTCCGACTCGCCGGTCTGGTGGACAATGTCATGGCATGCATTCTCCAGGGCCGCGAGTTTCTCGTACAATTTGACACGTTCCTCACTCAAGCCAATCAGCGTATCCGCGTCGAGTCGGCTCGCGGCTTGCTGCTCCCGTTCAGCGATATTCTCCAGTTTAATGGCGCAGGCACTCATCTGTTGCAAGAGATCAGGCAGCATCATGACCGGGGAATGCGTAAGGCTCATGCTATCACCATGGTCTTTCAGCCAGGGCGTTGGCAACAATGCGCGAAGCCACCTTGCGACTGTCTATGTTGTAGCTTCCGCTTTCAAGCGCGCTACGGATCTCCTCAATATGGTCAAGCCGCATATCCGGCATATCCGCCAACATGGTCTGCACTGTTTCGCGCAGGCCCGTGGCATCCGCCACATGCACCTGATCCGCCGTCCCCTTTGCTCCGGAAGCGCCGGATTTGCGCTTTTTTCCTGCGGACTTCGTGGATGTAAGTTCTGATGCCCGATCAGGGCCGCCAATGCGTATCATGCTTTACTCCTGTATCAAAACGATTAAGGGTTTTATCGGCAGCGCTTGTCGGGGCTTGAGTTCCGGCATGACTGAATTGGCGGTAAATGCTGCGTGCGATGCCGAGCCCCCCCCGCTGGCTGACCGCTTTTGCCAGGGCCTGATTGAACATGGAGGACTGAACATTCTCCGCAAATCCTTTGTCGATGAGGCCGGATGACGGGACGGTTTTATGCATCACCGACAACAATTGCTGGACGAACATGGCTTCAAACACCCGGCTTACCCGCCACAACCTGGCATTGGCGGGATGAAATCCACGTATATTCTTTCTCCGTAAGGCATGTTGTTGACCCTGGTGGACAGGATGGCTTGTAACGTTTTCAGGCGGGTGCATCATAGTCATAATATCTTCAACTCCGCATGCAAAGCACCCGCAGCCTTGATGGCTTGTAGCACCGCAATTAAATCATTGGGCGTAGCGCCGACGGCATTGAGGGCATTAACCAGCTTGCTCAGGGAAACCTCACTGGGCAGTACGACCAGCTTTGCTTTTTGCTCGGTGACCTGAAGAGAGGTGCGCGGCACGGTGGTGGTCGTTCCACCGGCGAAGGCGTTGGGCTGCGACACCTGGGGAGTCTCCGTCACCGATACGCTGATATTGCCATGCGCCACCGCAACGGTGTCGATACGCACCTCACTGCCCATGACGATGGTGCCGGTGCGCTCGTCTATGACCACGATGGCGGGATGATCGGGCGTCACTTCAATGGGATCCAGTTGCGCAATCAGGTCTACAGCGTTGGCGGTCGGGTTCCACACCTCCACTGTGCCTGCATCCACGGCATGGGCCATGCCTTTGCCGAGGGTTCTGTTGATTGCATCAGCCACGCGCCTGGCCGTCGTGAAGTTAGCCTGCCGCAGGATCAAATTGATGCGATCCTGGGTATTCTTCAGGCCATTCGGAGCGCTCTTTTCGACATGGGCGCCGTTGGGGATGCGTCCGGCGGTGGGATGATTTTTCACCACCTTGGCGCTCTTGCCACCGGCAGTGAAACCACCGATAGAGATTGAACCCTGGGCTACGGCGTAGATCTTGCCATCGCCGCCCAGCAGAGGTGCGACGAGCAACATGCCACCCCTGAGGCTGGTGGCGTCACCCAGGCTGGAAACCGTGACATCCAGTTTCTGGCCCGGTCTGGCAAACGGCGGCAACTCGGCCGTGACCATGACCGCAGCGATATTCTTCGGCTTGGTGCTGGCAATGTTCAGATCCTTGTTGCCGCGCAGGCTGACACCCAGCCGTTCCAGCATGGACAAAATGCTGAAAACCGAAAAACGCGCGTTGGTGGAATTGTCGCCGGTGCCGTTCAACCCCACAACGAGACCGTAGCCGATCAGGGCATTGCTGCGCACGCCCTCGACGCCAGCGAGATCCTCAATGCGTTCAGCCGATGAAGTAATCGGCATGGTCAGCAGGATAATCTGCGTCAGCAACAGCATGAGGGTCATCCTTTTTAGAAGGGCCATATTTGATCCAGAGCTCGTGACAACCAACCCTCTTGCGCCACCGTGGCCAATTCACCGCCACCGCCGTAGCTGATGACAACCTGCGCCACCTTCGAGGAAGAGATGGTATTGTCCGGCCCGATATCCACCGGACGGACGACGCCCGAGAAGGTCAATGCCTGGGGTTGATGATTGATGGTAAGCTGCCTGCGGCCCACCACTTCCATGTTGCCGTTGGGAAACAGCCTGGTGACAACGGCAGTGACACTGGCCGTGAGGGTATCCGAATTATTGGTGCTGCCCGAGCCGTCAAAGTTTTTCTCATCGCTAATGTCGAGTGCTGTTTTTGGCTTGAAGTTGGGATTCTTGCTGGACAGCGAGGTTTCGTAACCGAATACAGCGGCCAGGCTGGTCTTACGGTTGGATTTCTTGTTTTGCTTGGTGCCCAGCGAGCGGGTGGCGCTGGCCCTCTCCGAAACGAGAATAGTGACCAGATCCCCCACGCGACGCGCCTTGGTATCCGTGAACAGGGAAGAACTTTTAGCCCACAGCGAACCGGTCTTGTTGACGTCGGGAATGGACCGATTCAGCGCCCTTTGCACTTCAGCCGCATGTTTGTCCGTGGTGACGGAGCGGATGGATGGCATACAGCCGGAAGCCAGCACGGCGACGGCCAGAATGCATGGGAGCAGAATACTCGGAACCAGAGTGCCCCGAACACATCTCATTTCATCCGCCTCCGACCCGTACGCGAGCCGTGTATTTGTCCACGGCGATGGCCTGTAGCACCCGCTTGCTGCTCAGGTTCCGCACCGGCACCCGATCGCCACGACCGGCCCGTTTGAGCACCTCGCCCATGGCCGTAACCCTGACGCCGCCGATACTGGCGATGAGTGTCACGCGGTCGCCGCGAGACAGCAGTGGCGGGCGTCTGACATAGCTCTCATAGATCACTTGCCGTGCACGCAACGGGCGCGTGGTGCGTGTGCCGACGAGCTCCTGTGTATCCGTCCACCAGCGACCCACACGGTCGGCAACATTCGCACGCACATGCCGCAATGCGGACGCCATCAGCAAGGTATGCGCGGCGACATCATCGCGCACGGCAACCGCGTTGGCCCACCAACGCAACTCCACGGGCACATACCAACGGCGCGTATTCGCGCCCCGGCCCCGTTCGGCAATCAGGGACACCCGCGCCGGATGGTTGCGCAGATGCGGCAAGCGCCAGCGCAGCGCCCCCCTGGTCTCTGGCCAGCGCAATACCTTTACCAGCTCCGCGCGAGCGCCAGCCAGCACGACGCCTTGCTTGAAGAAATGATGCAGGGAAGTCTGCATGGCGCTGGCCGCGGCATGTGCAGGCAGGGTGCCGAATAGCAGAAGCAAAAGGATCGGGATGGCCCGCCTGGCGCCCTGTCTCATAAAAAAACATACCATCTTCATGATTTAACGCCTGAGATTGCTGGCCGACCGCAGCATTTCGTCGGCGGCCTGAATGGCCTTGGAATTCATTTCATAGGCGCGTTGCGCGGCAATGAGATTAA
>CAZDWG010000138.1:0-4434 GCA_964509005.1 uncultured Zetaproteobacteria bacterium | reverse complement strand
TGGGCTAATACAAAATGGATAAAAAATCTATGAATATTCTGTTATATAATGAGTTGAACCCGAAAAAAATTCCGTCTTTTGCCAAGACACGGCGCTATCTGGAAGCGGGGGATTTCAAATCGGCGGAGGTCAAGAAGATCGGCGATCATCTCTACCGAGCCAAGCTGGACGCATCCAACCGCTTGCTCTTTTCCATCCATCGCTACCGCAATGAGCCCTGTATTCTGGTATTGGAATGCATTCATCACCATGCCTATAACAAATCCCGTTTCTTGCGTCACGGCGCCAGTATTGATGAGACCAAAATACCGATCATCACCGAACCCGAGGATTCGGGAAACGAACTGGCGTATCTGAACCCTGCCGCGCACGCCTTTCATCTACTGGACAAAATCATCTGCTTCGATGATTCACAGGCGCAAGTTTATGCCATGCCACCGCCGCTCATCATCATCGGCTCCGCCGGTAGCGGCAAGACAGCGCTGACGCTGGAGAAGATGAAGCAGGTTGCGGGCGATATCCTGTATGTCACGCTATCCCCCTATCTGGTGAAGAATTCGCGTGACATTTATTACGGTCATGCCTATGAAAATGAGGCCCAGCAGGTTGATTTTCTCTCCTTTCAGGAATATCTGGAATCCATCCGCATACCCGCCGGGCGTGAGGTCGATTTTCATATCTTTCATCAATGGTTCCAGCGGCGCAGACCGAGTGGACTGGATGACGCCTACAAGGTATTTGAGGAGTTCAAAGGGGTCTTGACGGGAATGGATTCCGCTGCGTCATGGCTGGATCGCGATACATATCTTGAGCTAGGCGTCAAGCAATCCATTTTTTCCCGGGGAGAGCGGGGATGCGTCTATGACCTGTTTGAGAAATACCTGGAATTATTGCGACAACAAGAGATGTTTGACGCCAATATCATCAGCCATGAATATCAATCGCTGGCAAGAGCATGCTATGATTTTATCGTCGTGGATGAGGTGCAGGATCTAACCAATGTGCAGCTCTCTCTAATTCTCAAATCCCTGCGTCATGACGGGGAGTTTATGATTTGCGGTGATTCTAACCAGATCGTGCATCCTAATTTCTTCTCATGGGCCAAGGTTAAGAGCTTCTTTTATCGCCAACGGGACCAACATACGCATTCCGGCCACCCACGTGATCTCATTCGCATCCTGAGCACCAATTATCGCAATTCGCCGCAGGTGACAGCCATCGCTAACCACCTGCTGGAAATCAAGAATGCCCGCTTTGGATCCATCGACAGGGAAAGCAATTATCTGGTCAACAGCAATGGTCACAATCAGGGAAGCGCGCATCTGCTGAAGGACAGTGAATCCGTCCGGCGGGATATGGAGAAGAAGACCCGGAAATCTACCCGTTTCGCCGTTATTGTCATGAAAGAGGAGCAGAAAGCGGCGGCGCGCAAGGTATTCAGCACGCCACTACTGTTTTCGGTGCGGGAGGCTAAGGGGCTGGAATATGAAAATATCATCCTGTTCAATTTTGTTTCCGTGGAAGGGAATCGTTTTCGCGAGATCACCTGTGGCGTTAGCTCCGGAGACTTGACCGGCGATCTGAGCTACGCCCGCCCAAAGGACAAGACGGATAAATCGCTTGAAGCCTATAAATTTCATATCAATTCGTTGTATGTTGCCATCACCCGCGCCGTTAATCATCTGTACATGATTGAATCCGAATCCGGTCACCGCCTGCTCCATCTGATGGGTATGGGCCAGGCGGGCGATATGCTGGATATGACGAAACAGGATTCCAACCTGGATGAATGGCGGCAGGAGGCGCATAAACTGGAACTACAGGGCAAGAAGGAGCAGGCCGATGAAATCCGCAGCCGCATCCTCAAAGAACGGGATGTCCCCTGGGTGGTGCTAAAGGACGAAGCATTGGAGACCTTGCGGTGCCAGGCCATTGATGAAAAGCACAAGAAATCGAAATTACCCCTGTTTGAATATGCCCTGGTGCATCACAATCAGGTATTGCTTAACCAACTGATACGGTCTGGATTCGCGCCGGCCCGCAACCCGGACAAGGGTCGGGATATCCTCAGGCGCAAATACTTCATGCCGTATGAATCGAAGAATCCGGTACAGGTCTTGCGTTTGGCGGATCAGCACGGCGTGGATTTTCGCGATCAGTTCAATCATACGCCGCTAATGACTGCGGCGCGATACGGCAATGCCGTACTGATTGAACAGCTCATCGAACTGGGCGCGGATACAGAGCAATTAAACAGCAACGGTATGAATGCTTTCCAGATTGCGCTGGAGCAGGCGTGTAGTTCACCCAGCTTTGCGCGCCGGAAATTGGCCGATATTCACCATTTGTTGTCTCCCGCGGATATCAGCGTCGAGGTGGAGAAGCGATTGATTAAAATCAACAATCATTTGATGGAATTCACCATGATCAATCTCATGATTGCCATGTTTTACCACCGCCTGGGCGATAATATCGCAGGCTGGTACAATGCCTTCGGCAGTAGAGATTTCACGGAGGTACTGGAAGCATTTCCGCTTGACGTGATCCCGGATCGCCGCAAACGGCGCAGCTATATTTCCAGCATTCTGGCCAAGAATGAAGTATGCCGCGAAGGTCCCTACAACAGGAAACTCTTCTACCGGATCAAACGCGGCCAATACATCATCAATCCGGGACTGTCGCTACGCATGGGGGATACATGGCGCAATATCTACGATGTCTTGCGCCTTGATCTTCTGGCCGGGACATGGGAGACGGATGAAAAGAATTATGCAGAAATGATGAATACTTATGCCACTGAAAACATCAAACATTTCATAGCGCTTATACATGCACTACAAGCGAAGTTGGAGGCTGGATGAAAATTGGCAAGCTGACATCCGGCGAGACATGGAAACATGAGCCGACTGCGCCCGCCAGCGCCCTGACCATTGGTCGGCTTGCCAAGGCAGCCGAAGTTAATGTCGAGACTATCCGCTACTACCAGCGCACAGACTTGATGCGCACGCCGACAAAGCTTCCCGGCGAAATACGCTGCTATCATCATGAGGATCTTTCCCGATTGCATTTCATTCGCCGCGCCAAGCAACTCGGCTTTTCACTCAAGGATATTCGCGCGCTGTTACAGTTGGATGAAAAGAACTGTGACGATGTTCGGGAACTCGCTGAACACAAACTCATTGATGTACACAAACGCATCTCCGACCTCGAATCGGTGGCCAAATCACTAAGCGCCATGATCCGCCAGTGCAAATCATCGGACCAACCCGCCTGCCCAATCATTGATTCTCTAACTCCATCCGGCACTTGACTCCGTACTATGGTACGGCGTCTAGACTGCCGATATGGACACGATAAGCACAACAAACCGTAATAAAACTGAACGCCTGCCATTGTTTGGAGCGGTACTGGCGGGTGGCTTGGCATCCGCCTGCTGTATCGGGCCTTTGACTGTTGTACTGCTTGGCCTGGGTTCAGCATCAGCCTTTATCGCCATGGAACCCTATCGGCCCATATTCGCAACCGTCACCTTTGCATTGCTCGCCTGGGCGGGTTGGAAACATTGGCAGGGTAAAAGGCAATGCGTTGCCAGCGGTTGTCGGCCGAAGAAACCAGTCATGCTCTGGATGCTGGGCGGATTATCCATCCTGCTTCTCATTTCACCCTCACTACTTCCGTACTTCTATTAAATAAAAAAGGCGAAACAATGAGTGGAACATTCATAAGCAAGAAAAATTGGTCAGACGCCCTCACTGTTGTCGGCAGCATTGCCGTCATCACCGCCGCGATCTGGCTCATCACCAACTGCGCCTCGTGCCATTAACCAAGGAGTCTATATGATGAAGAAATCTACATTGCTGAAAACCGGCATCATCGGGTCTGTCACAGCCCTCCTGTGCTGCTTTACGCCCGTGCTGGTGATCCTGTTTGGCGCCGTCGGACTGGCTGCCTGGGTGGGGCATCTGGATACCGTGTTGATGCCTGCGCTGATCTTTTTCGTTGGGCTGACTGTGTATGCCTTACTAAAGAAAGAAAAGGGTGCGTGCTGCAAGCCAGGTCAACAGGATAGCGAACATTGAGCAACTGTTGCACCCATAAAACATCTTGTGCAATCAAAATGCATATCGCTATTGTTGGCACGGGTTCCGGCGCCTTTGCCGCAGCCATCAAGGCTACCGAACGAGGCGCCCGAGTCACGTTGATTGAAGGGAGAGACGTCATCGGCGGCACTTGCGTTAATGTTGGGTGCGTTCCCTCCAAGATCATGATTCGCGGCGCCCACATCGCTCACCTGCAATCTTCGCACGCCTTTAAGGGCATCTCCCTAAACCAGCCCCGGATTGATCGTGCGGCACTGGTCCGCCAGCAGCAGGCGCGCGTTGAAGAACTTCGCCATGCCAAATATGAAAACATCCTGGAAAGCTATTCGGACAT
>CAZDWG010000137.1:0-4456 GCA_964509005.1 uncultured Zetaproteobacteria bacterium | reverse complement strand
CTTGCATATGACCACCGGATGACTCGCTGTGGCACGATTTGTGGGTAAAGGGCAGCCCTAGATCCTGCAAGTGATCGCGCACACATAGCGCAACCCCTTGATTCATCTAGCATATCGAAAAAAACATTCATCACCAATAAAACAACAACGCGCCCATGAATGGACTTTTTGTGACCCGTTATCCTTATTATGCTGTCCCTTCCCGCAGCGGCAACCTTACACCCAGGAACCGACATTGAATATGGATACAGGGTTACAGGTGATCCCTCGCAAAAAGGCCGTTCGCGGGCGCTCTGATGACTTCGTAAGAAGTCATCGTCACATATACATACCACCGTTCACATGCAGAACCTGACCCGTGATATATGCCGCCTTTTCGCTGGCAAGAAAAACCGCGGCATGGGCAATATCATCCGGCTCTCCAAGCCTTCCCAGGGGTATCCGCGCCTCCAGCGAATGGCGCGCATCATTCCCTAATTCAGCCGTCATGTCCGTAACAATAAAACCCGGAGCAATGGCATTGACCGTGATACCACGCGATCCCACTTCGCGCGCCAGCGAGCGGGTCATGGCGTCAATGCCTCCCTTGCTGGCGCAATAATTCAACTGGCCGGGATTACCCATGGAAGCGACAACCGACGAGATGTTGATGATACGTCCGAAGCGTGCCTTCATCATGGGCCTGAGTGCTGCCTGCGAGGCATGAAATACCGAGGAAAGGTTGGTGTCCAGAACCTGTTGCCATTCCTCCGGCTTCATGCGCATGGAGATATTGTCGCGCGCGATCCCCGCATTATTCACCAGCACATCCAGCCGCCCAAAGTCCTTTACGGTTTGCCTGATAAAATCCTGTAGTGATTCCCTGTCGCACACATCCACGACGGCGGCCTTGACTTCGACTCCGTGTCTGACACGAATCTCATCTGCGGCTTGCTTAATCGTTTCTTCGCGCCTGCCGCAAATTGCCAGATGATATCCCGATACAGCCAATTCTCTGGCAATCACATATCCAATACCTCGGCTTGCACCGGTCACCAGCGCAACGCGAGCATCACCCATGATGGCTTCTTGCGAAGCCATCAAAGCGCCCATGAATGGGCGCGCAAATCATTCATCATCTCCTCCTGCCATTTGTTTCATGGCGTTCGTAAAACTATCAGGCGTATCTGCCGGGCAAACTGTAAAACACCGGTCAATACGGCGCACAATACCCGACAATACTTTGCCTGGCCCCATCTCCACCCCGCGATATATGCCCAACTGGCTCATACAACGGATGATTTCCGTCCAGCGAACAGGTGACACCAGTTGTTCCACCAGGGCGGCTTTTATTTCAGCTGCGGTCTCAACGGGGGTCGCCCGTGCATTGCTCCAGACGGGTATCTTTGGCGCACTGATATCGACGCTCTTCAGGCGCGCCTTGATTGCATCGGCCGCAGGCTGCATCAGTGGCGTATGCGAAGGCGCACTTACCGGCAAAACAAGCACGCGTCGCGCACCCGCGGTTTTCGCCCGTTCCATCATGCGATTGACCGCTTGCACATGCCCCGCCACCACGATCTGTCCCGGACAATTGTAATTGGCGGGCCACACTTTTTCCGTATCCGTGGAAGCCTCACGACACAAATCCCGCGCCTCTTCATCATCAAGCGCCAGAATTGCGGCCATACGTCCCACACCATCAGGGACAGCATCGGCCATGGCCTTACCGCGAAAAGCAACCAGTGCGAGAGCATCGGCGAAAGACAGGCTGCCGGCGGCAAGCAATGCTGAATATTCCCCCAGGCTATGTCCCGCAACATGGCTGGCGCGCATCCCACCCCGTTGCATCCACAAGCGAAACAGAGCCGTAGAAGCCGTAAGTAACGCGGGCTGGGTATATTCGGTCTGATTCAGCCTTCCTTGCGGATTATCACGGGTCAGTTCTCGTACATCGTAGCCGAGCACGTCCGAAGCTTCCGTATAGGTGTCGGCAACGAGCTGTTCCGTATTGAGAAACTCCGCGAGCATGCCCTCGCTCTGCGAACCCTGACCAGGGAACAGGAATGCAAGTTTTGAAGGCGTATAAACGGCCATGCTATTTATTTACGGCTCCCTGGTCCAGCGCAGCAGGTTAGCGCCCCAGACAAATCCTGCGCCAAAGGCTTCCAGAAGAATGAGTTGGCCTTTCTTGATTCTGCCGCTGCGGTAATAGTCGTTCAACGCCAGGGGAATGCTGGCCGACGAGGTGTTGGCATGCGTACTCACCGTAATGGCAATGCGTTCGGTACCCATTTTCAATCTCTTCGCCGTAGCATGGATGATGCGGATATTGGCCTGATGGGGAACCAGCCAGTCCAGTTCGGACGCCTCAACATGGCAGTGTTCCAATACCTGTCCAACCACTTCGCTCAGTTTGCTGACGGCAATGCGAAACACCTCGTTACCACGCATCTCGACCGCCGCGACGCCAGCTGCATCAATACGCATATCCGGCATGTCGGGGCTGGCGCCAGGATGCGGGTGTCTGGCCATCAACAGAGGTCTGTGCGAGCCATCAGCATCCAGTACGGAGCCCATCACGCCGCCTTCCTCATCCACGCGTTCGAGCACAACGGCGCCCGCTCCATCCCCAAACAGCACACAAGTAGAGCGGTCCTTCCAGTCGAGGATTCGAGACATGGATTCCGCGCCGATCAACAGAACCCGGCGGAACATACCCGCCTGCATCATACCCGTAATCTGCGCCAGACCATAGACGAAACCGGAACACACAGCCTGAATATCCCACACAGGAAACCCGGCGGCGCCCAGTTTGGACTGTACAATGGCGGCGGTGGAGGGAAAAATCATATCCGGTGTCGTGGTAGACACCACCAATGCATCCAGGTCGGAGGCTTTCATCCCGGCATTATCAAGCGCCTGAAGGGCCGCTTTAACGGCGAGGTCCGACGTATGCTCGTGCTCGCCGATAATGTGTCGTTCCCGTATACCCGTGCGCTCAACGATCCATTCGTCCGTGGTGTCCACGATCAATTCCAGTTCAGCGTTCGTTAGCACACGCTCCGGGAGATAGCCGCCAACGCCGGTAATATGCACACGCTGCATCGTCAAGCTTCCGTCCATTCATTCATCACTTCGATAATATGTTCCCCAAGCTTTGAATCAACTTCTCTCTGAGCAACCATCATAGCGCGTGTGAAGGCATGGGCACTGGCTCCACCATGGCTCTTGACCACAATACCGTTCAGCCCGAGCAGCGGCGCACCATTGTATTCGGCGGGATCAATGCGGGATTTAAGGCGGCGCATCGCCCGCCTGGCCAACAGCATGCCAGCCTTGGCACTCAGGCTTCCGCTGACCTTGCGGCGCAGGCTATGCATGATGAAGTGCGCAACACCCTCCATGGTTTTGAGCGCGACGTTACCGACGAAGCCGTCACAAACCACCACGTCCACGGTATCAAGGAAAAGATCCGTACCCTCCACATTGCCCACAAAATTAAGATCCATTTCCCTGATTTTTGCCGCCGCAACTTTCACAACATCCGTCCCCTTGATGTCTTCGGAACCAATATTGAGCAAGCCGACACGTGGCGAATGAATACCTTCCGCCTCCTGCATATAGCAGGAACCCATCACGGCAAATTGCGCCAGATGCTCGGAAGAACTGTCCACGTTGGCACCGGCATCCAGCAACAGGGTCTGACCACCAATGGCCGGAACCATGGAAGCAATCGCCGGTCGGTCGATACCCGGAAGCGTTTTAAGAATGAATCTGGATATGGCCATCAGCGCACCGGTATTGCCGGCGCTGACCAGGGCATCCCAATGACCATCACGCACCTGGCGGGATCCGACATGCATGGATGAGTCTTTCTTGCGTCGCAATGCCATGGCCGGGGATTCGCACATATCAATAGTTTGCGTTGCCGGAATCACCTCTACCCGGCCCGCGATACCCGCGGCATCCAATGCCGGGGCAATAACTTCAGGCTGCCCGACGATACCCAATTCAACCTGGCCCGATTCAATCTGGCCCAATTCAATCTGCCCTGATCCACCGCCACCCTTCCCGCCGGACAGAATGTGCTGGAGCGCTTCGATGATGATTTGCGGAGCGTGATCTCCGCCGTGACCATCAACAAGAATACGAGACAAGAACGTCAGGCCTCGTCTGTTGTAATCACCTCGCGGCCTTTGTAATGACCGCAATGCGGACAGACATGGTGTGGACGCATCATCTCGCCGCAGTTCGGACATTCGCTCATTGCGACCGCGCCCATACGATCATGCGCGCGGCGCATATTACGTTTGGAAGTGCTCGTTTTTCTTTTTGGGACTGCCATGTTACTCTCCTGGAACAAAGGGTTGCGGCATTATGGTGATGCGGCAGCTACGGTCAAGCCATTGCCATACGGTCACTGTAAATATTCGGCTAGGCCATTCATCAGATAGACACAATCTTCGGAGTTATT
>CAZDWG010000136.1:0-4457 GCA_964509005.1 uncultured Zetaproteobacteria bacterium | reverse complement strand
GCTTATGCATCGCCGGACCTGCCGATCTGGTTGCAAGGGGTAACCCGGAAGCCGGAAGCCGTATCAGGGTTGCCACCAAATATGACCACTTGACAGAACAGTATTACACGGCCAAAGGCGTGCATGCGGATATCATTCATCTATACGGCTCCATGGAACTGGCGCCACTGGTCGGTATGGCGGACCGGATTGTTGATTTGGTGGAGACGGGCAGCACGCTGGCGGCCAATCATCTGGTGGAGGAGCATACTTTGTATGAAATCTCCAGCCGTCTGGTAGTGAACCCCGCAAGTTTTGCCACCCGAAAGTCACGCATTGCCCCGGTAATTAACGCATTTTCAGAAGCCGTAAGTGAGTCGGAGCATGACTAATATAAAACGTCTGGATGCCGTCAACAGCCATTTCAATGAAGATCTGGATGCTCTATTGGCGCGCGAAACCGATACAGGCACGGAAGTGCAACAGACCGTGGCCGGCATCATCGAGAATGTTCATCAACGTGGTGATATAGCGTTATGTGAATATACACGGAAATTTGATGGCTGGAATTGTGCGCCCCCGGATATTGAAATACCCAAATCACGCATGGAACAGGCGTGGGCATCACTGAGCGATGAGGATAGGTCGTCTCTACAATTCGCATCATCACGCATTCGTGTTTATCACGAACATCAACAACAGGAAAACTGGGAATTTACGGATGATGCCGGTCTGACGCTGGGTCAGCGTATTACACCGCTGGACCGCGTCGGTCTTTATGTTCCGGGAGGCAAGGCCGCCTACCCTTCATCCGTATTGATGAATGCCATCCCCGCGAGGGTGGCTGGCGTAGAGGAAATTGTCATGGTGGTTCCGACACCGGCCCATGAAACGAACGCCCTCGTACTGGCTGCCGCGCATATCAGCGGTGTGCAGCGCGTCTTTGCCATTGGCGGGGCGCAGGCTGTAGCAGCGCTGGCCTATGGTACACAAACGGTCCCCGCCGTAGATAAAATCGTCGGGCCGGGCAACCGCTATGTTGCTGCCGCCAAAAAACAGGTGTTCGGTATTTGTGGCATTGATATGATCGCCGGTCCTTCGGAGATTGTGATCGTGGCCGATGGCGGCAACCCCACATGGCTGGCTGCGGATTTCCTGTCACAAGCCGAGCACGATGAGGCTGCCCAGAGCATCTTTATCTCCACCGATACAACTCTGATTGAGTCCGTTGCCGGGGAAATTGAAGAACACCTGACAACCCTTCCCCGCGCGGCAATAGCGCGCGCATCGGCGGAAGCACATGGCGCGCTGATCCATGTGCCTGATCTGGCTACCGCCGCGGATGTGGTCAATCGTATTGCACCGGAGCACCTGGAACTGGCACTGGAGGATCCGGATGTTTTGTTGCCTTACATCCGGCATGCCGGGGCTATTTTTCTTGGTCATTTCGTGCCGGAAGCGCTAGGCGACTACACCGCCGGACCCAATCATGTATTGCCCACCAACCGCACGGCGCGTTTCTCCTCCGCCCTTGGCGTTTCCGATTTCACCAAACGTAGCAGCATTATCCGCGCTCATCGCAAAGGGGTACGGGCCATCGGACCTGCCGCAGCGCATCTGGCGCATCGTGAAGGGCTCACCGCCCATGCTCTGAGCGTCGAACTGCGCCTGGAAGATACCCAATGAACGACAAAGGGTTCCAATGATTCGTAACGACATCAAACAGCTTGCCGCCTATCATGTTCCCGACGCAAGTGGCCTCATCAAACTCGATGCAATGGAAAATCCCTATCCCCTGCCGGATACGGTCAGGGATGAATGGGTCGACCATATTCGCGGCCTGGATATCAATCGCTATCCGGATGCGGCGATGGGTGAGCTGCGCCATGCCATCGCAAACAGGGAAGGGTTGCAAGCCGATCAGGTACTTCTGGGTAATGGTTCGGACGAGATTATACAAATGACCCTGATTGCAACCGATCAGGGTGCGTGCGCCATTCCACAACCAACATTTGTCATGTATGAAATAATTTCCCGCTGGCTTAAACGTCCCGTCGCAAGTGTGCCGCTGGAGAAGGATTTCAGCCTCAATGCGAATGCTTTCCTGCGCGTCTGTGCCAGAGAAAAAGCAGCCATCGCCTTTTTGGCCTGTCCGAATAACCCCACGGGAAATATGTGGCCACGCAGTGCTATCCAGCAGATCGTGGATAATTTTCGGGGGCTTTTGGTGATAGATGAAGCCTATCACCCCTTCGCTAACGACACGTATACCGACATGATTTCACCCCGCGTGATGATATTGCGTACATTTTCAAAACTGGGAATGGCGGGCTTAAGACTGGGATATGCGTTGGGCCATCCGGATACGATGGCCGAACTGAACAAGGTGCGCCTACCCTATAACATGAACACCCTGGGACAAGCCTCAGCCAAC
Source organism: uncultured Zetaproteobacteria bacterium (assembly GCA_964509005.1). Lineage (GTDB taxonomy): Bacteria > Pseudomonadota > Zetaproteobacteria > Mariprofundales > Mariprofundaceae > JAUZQZ01. The sequence goes on along the minus strand of CAZDWG010000136.1, from coordinate 2,044 downwards.
TTTTTTCTGAATAATTTTCACATATTCGATGAACAGACAAAAAAGATTTGCCAGGAACGAGACCGGCTTGCCGGTATTCTGGAAGATATGACAAATGTCGAGGCCTACCCCTCACAGACAAATTTCATATTGCTGCGCGTTCCAAACGCAGATTTTACATTTGAGGCGCTGAAACAGAACGGAATTTTAGTCAAAAGCATGCATGTTGGGGGGGGCTTGATGGAGAACTGTTTGCGCGTCACCATCGGCATGCCTGAAGAGAATGACCAATTTGCTACAACGTTGAAGGAGAGTATTGGTGAAACGGACAAGTAAGCGCAATGCATCCATCACCCGCACCACCAGGGAAACGGATATTGAACTAAAACTGGGTCTGGATGGCAGTGGCATTTCCAGTATCGACACATCCATCCCGTTTCTCAATCACATGCTGGAGCAGGTGGCGCGTCACGGTCTGGTTGATTTAACTATTTCCGCCCGTGGTGACCGGGAAATTGATGATCACCACACAGTGGAAGATATTGGTATCTGTTTCGGTGAAGCGCTGCATGACGCGCTGGGCGACAAAACAGGCATCCGCCGTTATGGCCATGCCTATGTGCCGCTGGATGAAGCATTATCGCGCGTGGTCCTGGATGTGTCAGGTCGTCCGGGTATGGAATACCATGTCCCCTTTCCCAAGGAGCGCGTGGGAAACTTTGACGTTGATTTGTTCAAGGAATTCTTTCAGGCCATTGTAAACCATGGGAAAATTACGCTTCACATTGATGCCATCCGGGGGGGCAACAACCATCACATGATCGAAACGGTATTCAAGGCTTTTGGCCGGGCGCTACGCATGGCGGTGGAACACGATGAACGCGTTTCTGGCATTCCATCCACCAAAGGCGCTCTTTGATTCGAAAAAAACCTTTCACCGCATGAGCCTCTTGCGACAATGATAGCACTCATTGACTATGGCATGGGTAATTTGCATTCCGTTGCCAAGGCGGTCGAGCATGTCGGCGGACGGGTACATTGTGTCACATCACCTGAAGAACTGAACGATTGCGATCATATCATCTTACCCGGCGTCGGGGCTTTTCGTGACTGCATCGCCGCTCTGCAAAAAAATGGACTCAACGAAGCACTCGGGGAACGTTGCGCCGCTGGAATACCCTTTCTCGGTATATGTCTGGGGATGCAAGTTTTGTTAAGCCGTTCGTTCGAGTTCGGTGAATATAAGGGCCTGGACATGATTCCGGGTGATGTGGTTCGTTTTCCGGATAATTTTCCGGGCAAAGGATACAAAATCCCACACATGGGCTGGAACAGCGTGGTATTGCCGGAAAAACCCCATCCGGTATTGGCGCCGTTAAAAAACCGGCAATGTTACTTCGTTCATTCCTATTATTGCGTCCCCGATGATGAGGCTCACATGCTGGCGCAATGTCATTATGGCGATATCCGTTTGGCCTGTGCTATCGGTCGGGATAATCTCATTGGCGTGCAATTTCATCCGGAAAAGAGCCAGGCTGCGGGGCTGGCGCTGCTGGAGGCATTCCTCCAATGGAATCCATAACCTGCATCTGTGATAATGGAGAAGATTTTTTGTAACTACTCAGCACCCCTATGGATTGGCTGTCATTGCGAGGAGGAACGACGAAGCAATCTCGTATTTCCACGAAATTCAAGATTGCCGCAGTCGCTTTCGCTCCTTCGCAATGACAAAACGATGGGTGCTGAGTAGTTACGATTTTTTCATAATTACCTCCTGTCTAAATTGACCGAAGAGGCGTAAGCCTGCTTGTCATGCCTTGATGCCAGAAGCTCCATGGGAACCCCCATATTTTCACAAACCATTTCCGCGCCCTGTCTTTTACGCCGGATGACTGAATGTTTGAATCCGCTGGATGTCAGCACTTCATGAAATGTTCCCATCTCCATGCATGTTTCAAGAAAAAGGGACAATGCGTCGCGAATGCTTTTCTCCACTTTTTTCTTTGCGCGGTAATTCGGGGGACATAATATCTATTTCTTGTTTGTTTTCTTTCTCTCCGGCTTT
>CAZDWG010000135.1:0-4468 GCA_964509005.1 uncultured Zetaproteobacteria bacterium | reverse complement strand
CTGCCATCGCCGGAAACGCTATAGATGCGAGCCACCTCCAGCCGCTGCGCCAGCGTCAATGGCGGCAGGATCCCGGGTAGCCGCTTGGCCAACATACTCTTGCCCACACCGGGAGGCCCGCTCATCAGTAAATGATGACCCCCAGTGGCGGCGATCTCCAGCGCCCTTCTCGCCTGAAGCTGACCACGGATATCAGCCAAATCCAGAGCACACGCAACGCTTTCATGGTCCACGATCAATGGCGCGGGTAAAGAAGTAAGCAAGTCCCGCCCACTCAGATGACGCACCACCTGTAGCAGGTTGGCGGCGGGAAATACTTCAAGCCCTTCAACAAGAGCTGCTTCGCTGGCATTCTCCTCAGGCACAATCAGGCACGAAAAATTCATCTCCCGCGCATGCATGGCCAACGGCAACACACCGGGTACCGGATTTAATCGGCCATCCAGCGCCAGTTCCCCTATCATGAAGGGCATGTTGTCCTCCGTCATTTTCAAGTTCTTTGCCGCACTTCTGCCCATTTGAGTCTGCCCAATCTGAGTCTGTCCCGTTTGAACCTGCTCAATTTGAGCCTGCCCACTGGCCATCAGCAAACCGATGGCGACGGGAAGATCAAAATGAGCGCCATCCTTGCGTTTATCCGCCGGTGCCAGATTAACCGTGATATGTCTGAGAGGGAATTCAAAGCCGGAATTGAGCAGGGCCGAGCGCACCCGGTCCCGCGCCTCGCGTACGGCCGCCTCCGGTAAACCCACCATATTCCATGCAGGCAGGCCGCGTGACAAATCAACCTCCACATCTACCGGCTCCGCATCCAGTCCGCGTAGCGTAGCGCTCGGCAAACGCGCTAGCATGACGAGTGAAAGGCGAAAGAGAAATTGGGAATCAAGGAACCAAACAAGCTATGCACCACAGAGGACACAGAGAGCACAGAGAAGATCGAATGAGGAAAAATTCATTCTCAGATTTTGTTTTCCTCTGTGTATCTCTGTGCTCTCTGTGGTGAAATATCTTGTGCCTTTTTCATTAGATTTCACGGGTAAGGGAATAATTCTCAATTTCGGCTCTTCTTTTCAAGAGCCGAAATGCGCGCTTCCATGCCTTTGATCTGACCACGGGCTTTTGCAAGCAGGGCTTCAGCCACCTGCATACGCTCATCGGTAACGACATCCAACCCGTCAAGCGCACGCTCCACGATGGCCTTAACCTGTGCTTGCGCCTCATCCTTCACGCCACCGAGCATACGCAGGCCTCCGGCTATTTTTTCCGCGATATCATCCAGTACTGCTTGTTCCAATGCCATATTTTTCTCCCGAAAAGATTATTTCAAGCGGTGTTTCTTCAATAATTTACCTTTCAGATAAGCCCATTTTCCCGATGGCATTTTGATCCTGAGCCAACCATCCTTTCTGGATTTATTAACCGTTAGCAAAGCGCCAGGCCTGTACCAGCCAAGCCGTTGCGACTTGATTGAAGGTTGGGCACGAATGTTATGATATCCCAGAAAATTAAACTTCCTATGCGTATCCCTTCGCTCGGAAACCTCCTGAATAACGTTGAGAATCGCCTGCTCGACTGAATTCTGGCGACCTATGCCACGATGTACGATAATGGAAACCGTCGTCAGCATGGGTGTCTGATATTTCAATCCTATCCTGCCATCCATCTTGTCGTTACCAAACCCAATGGCATAGCCCTCCCCGACGGGTTCCAGCACATCCACGTCCAGCTCCATCCGGCGCAGCCCCTGTTGCACCGATGCCAGCGAATATTGCATGCCGACGGGGAGACTCTTATCCTGGCTTTTGAAGAAGTCTAGCACGCCCCCGATAAGGGTTCCTGGTACCGCCGCCACCGTTGCCGCGGAAGCGCAGCCACCCAGTAACAGGAATACGCAAAAAGCTATCCGCCCCATCGCTTCCCTTCTTTATCTTCGATACCGAGATGTGATAAAAGTCTGTCCACCATGAAGTCTACCAGATCGGAAACGCTCTGCGGCCGATGATAAAAGCCCGGCATGGCCGGGATCATATGCACACCCATGCGGGTGAGGGTGAGCATGTGTTCAAGGTGAATGGGCGACAGAGGCGTTTCCCTTGGCATCAGAATCAGGCGACCGCCCTCCTTGAGCATCACATCGGCGGCACGCTCAATAAGATTGTCCGACGCACCCGTGGAAATTCGCGCCAATGTCCCCATGGAACAGGGAACAACGACCATGTGCCGGATACCCGCCGACCCCGAGGCTGCGGGAGAAAACCAGTCATCCAGCGCATAACACCGCAGATTCTCCTCGCCAATATTCAGATGCCGCGCCAGAAAGGTCGCCCTCTGTTTTTGCAATTCAGGAAGGGTGATGTCCAGTTCATGCCTGAGGACTACGCACGCCGCATGAGAAATCAAGACATGTTGGCGTATCCCCGATTGACCCAGTCGCTGCATCAGGCGCAAACCATAGGCCGCCCCCGAGGCACCCGTCATGGCCACCACAATACCGTATTTGAAATCATTCATCCCATTCTCACATGCTAAAGCGCTCACCCAGATACAGCCTGCGGGCATCCGGGTGCACCACAATATCGTCCGGTGTTCCCTGCACCAGAATCTCACCTGCGCTCATCAAATACGCCCGGTCGCAAATAGACAGGGTATCGCGCACATTATGATCGGTAATCAGGATGCCAATGCCGCGCGTCTTCAAATCACTGATAATGGCCTGGATATCCTCCACGGCGATGGGGTCCACGCCGGCGAATGGTTCATCCAGCAACAGGAATCGGGGGCGTGTCACCAGCGCCCGTGCAATCTCGGTTCGCCGTCGTTGGCCGCCGGATAGTGTATAGGCTTTTTGGTGTTGTACGCCTTCAATGCCCAGCTCCAGAAGCAGATACTCAAGTCGTTCCTCGGCCTCTTCCCGTGGTATGTTCAGTGTTTCGAAGATACCCAACAGGTTCTCACGCACGGTCATCTTACGGAAGATGCTTGCTTCCTGTGGCAGATAACCAATACCACGCCGGGCTCTGTGGTGCATGGCCAGATGTGTAATGTCTTCCCCATCCATGGTAATCGAACCTTCATCACAGTTTACCAGCCCGCAAACCATATAAAAGCTGGTCGTTTTGCCTGCGCCATTGGGTCCAAGCAAGCCCACGCACTCACCCGAATACACATCCATCCCAACCGCATGCACCACTTTATTCTTGCGGTAGGACTTGCTTAAATTTTTGGCGGACAGATGGTGGACTTCACTCAAGGCAAGGATCCCAGGGGTGTCTTTCCGGATGTCTTGTTCGCTGAATCCGCATCAATACGCAGTTTCACCCGTTCCCCCTTGCCCCCGATCACCTCCGTGGTTTTTTCCTGGATATGGTAAATAATCGTGGCGCCCTCGACGCGCCCGCCGGTCTGCTCCATCACGGCATGCCCGGTAAGCGTCAGTATCTGATGTTTATTATCCAGGTCGGCCCTGTCCGAATGTCCGTGTTTATCACCTTGCAGCATGCGCACATGCCCCGTTGCCACGCTACGGTCGATACCGTTTTTTTCCGTATAGAACACCCTTAATCTGTCGCAGAACAACTCAAAATCATCGCGTTTCAAATGCACATTACCAGTAAACAAAGCCTGTTTCTTGTTATTCCAGATATCCAGATGATCGGCCTGCACCGTGACCGGTCCGGCCCATGCCGGATAGGCGCCAGAGAAGATAGCAAGCAGGATAAGTACGGGAAGGAAACGTATCATGGCATGGTCTTCATTCGTGCAGGTCGCGTATCTTCAATCCACACGCCATCCTCTACCCGAACGTGCTGCGTGGCGCGCCACGCCGTTAAATCCCGACCACGAACATGCGTGCTTGTCCCCTCAATACGGAAGGGACCGGGCACCACCATAGCCCCTTTCTGACGGTCGTAGCGCAGGCTATCGCTGTACAAACGCCATTCTCCGTAGCGCACCTCTACATTCCCCTTAAACCGAACCTTTCCGGACAATGGATTAAACCATGCCTCCTTCCCCGTGATGGGTATGCTTTTTCCAGCCGAGGTAAACAATTCCAACTCGGGTTTCAGCAAATACATGGCGCCCGTCAGTTGTTGTACCGCTTTTACCGCTTTCAGACGCCACACCGTGTGCCCTGCCTCCCGCTCAACGATCAGGGGTTTATCCACATGCGTCCGCAGCGCCTTGCCCGTTACCGGCTTGGCGGAAAGCGGCAGTTGCCCATGCTGTGCCTGCCACATCAAAAATGCGGCAACGACCACACTCCCCACCGCAAGCCCCAGAAACCCCCATTTAAACCACGTCATTAGTCCCTTACCCGTGAAATCTAATGCAAAATGCACAAGATATTTCACCACAGAGAGCACAGAGATACACAGAGGAAAACAAAATCTGAGAATAAACTCTGATATTTTCCCTCATTCGATATTCTCTGTGCTCTCTGTGCTCTCTGTGCTCTCTGTGCTCTCTG
>CAZDWG010000134.1:0-4558 GCA_964509005.1 uncultured Zetaproteobacteria bacterium | reverse complement strand
CTAGTGAATGATTTCGCTGATTTGGGCACAGGATGAGAATGGACTGATCGGAAGCGATGGACACTTGCCATGGCGCTTGCCCGCAGATATGGGGTGGTTCAAAAAAAAGACTATGGGTAAACCGCTCCTGATGGGCCGCAAAACATTCGAATCCATAGGATACCCACTGCCTGGACGAACGAACGTTGTTCTAACGTCAAAGGACATTAAAATTGATGGCTGTACCGTCGTACATTCGCTGGGCGAGGCCATCGCGGTCGCGGATGGAGCGGAAGAATTGATGGTGATGGGTGGCGCTCAAATATATAAACTGGCCTTACCGCGAGCCAACCGTCTTTATATCACCGAGATTCATGCTGCATTTGAGGGTGATAAACACTTCCCCATATTCGATATCCACGAGTGGCGGGAAACCTTCCATGCGGATCGCGACCCCGATGGAGAGAACACGTATCCCTACAGTTTCCGCGTTCTGGAACGAGCTGCTAACCTGGGTTATTCATGAATCGCAGCGATGATCACGCAAGATACTACTCTCGCATCAATTCTCTGTTTTTACGGATAATGGAACGGATGATTCTTACATAGCCTGTACCGCGTTCTAACCTGAACTATTCATAAATACTGGCTCAGCCCTTCTGAAAGCACCACTGGCCAAAATAGTTATTTGCCTCGCGGGCAAATCTTGAATTGCCCCATGCCGATTCATTGGCTGCTTGCGCCAGCGCTGTTAGCCTACGCGACATGCAAATTTTTCGTACGTGGACAGGGTCCATTGAAACCTCTGGTCTCCATGGCGGCGCTATAACCATTGGTAATTTCGATGGCGTGCATATGGGTCATGAACAGGTGCTGGCGGAAACACGCGGGCATGCGCTGGACGTCGGAGGGCCAACAATCGCCGTGACATTTGAGCCACATCCACGCGCCATCCTCTTTCCAGATGAATCACCGCGTCGGCTGTGCCATCTGCATGAGCGACTGGAAGGGTTAAAGCGCGCCGGTATGGACGCTACGTTATTGCTGCATTTCAACCCAGCATTGGCCGCATGGCCTGCCGAAAAATTTATACGCCGACTACATGAATCCCTGCATTTTAAACATATCCATGCAGGTTACGATTTTGCTTTCGGGCATGATCGAAAGGGAGATTCGGAGGTGCTGCGTCGACTGGGTGAAGAACTCGGATTTACCGTCAGCGTGGCCGGGGCTTTTGAAATGCGTGGCGCCGTCGTTTCCTCCAGCCGCATTCGGTCAGCCATTGAAGCGGCGGATTTTAGCCTCGCGGGAGAATTGCTCGGCCATCCCTACTCCATTTCCGGGCATGTCGGCAAAGGTGATGCCCGTGGACGGAAGCTTGGATTTCCCACCGCAAACCTTGACGTGCGTAACCTGGCGCACCCGCCGATTGGTATCTACGCCGTACGCGCCGAGAGCGGAGAACATCAGTGGGGAGGAGCCGCCTATCTTGGCTATCGCCCGACCTTCAAGGGTAGGACCCTGATATTGGAAACACATATCTTCGATGCCAGCCCGGACTTGTACAAGTATCGCCTGCGGATCTCGTTTATTGAGCGCATCAGGGAGGATCGGGTATTCACCGGACCGGATGATCTGGCTCGCCAGATTGCCATGGATTGCAGCGCGGCAAGGAGAATTCTGGCCCGCGCTGGCCTGAACTAGAATCACGCAGGTTAAGGAGAAATACATGGAAGAAATCAGAACCCGGCATCAGGCCTCAGATGTCATTCAGTATCTGGCCATACGGCTTTTTCAACTTGTTGTAGCGGTGTCCTTATTGGCGGTGCTGCCTTCTGCCGGAAACTGCAAGACGCAGCATCCGTCGCCTGAAATGAATAAGCATGCGGTTGTGCGCGCCACCCTGCCGAACGGACTGCGAGTGGTCATCGTAAAGAATGCCCTGGCGCCGGTGGTCAGTATGGAGATGAATTATCGGGTTGGCTCCAACGAGACTCCGGCGAGGTTCCCCGGAACCGCGCATGCCCTGGAGCACATGATGTTTCGTGGCAGCCCCGGCCTGTCCGCGAGCCAGTTGGCGGCGATTACAGCTGGCATGGGCGGACGTTTCGATGCGCAAACGCAGCAGTCCGTAACGCAATACTTCTTCACCATTCCGGTCGAGGATATGGGTGTAGTGCTACATATCGAGGCGAGTCGCATGCGGGGCGTGACGGGTGGAGCTAAAGGCTGGCACCAGGAACGGAACGCCATAGAGCAGGAGGTAGCGCAAGATTTATCCAGCCCCGATTATATACTTTTCAGCAAGCTGCTAAAGGTTATGTTCAAGGGAACGCCCTACGCCCATGACGCACTCGGCACCAGAGCGTCATTCGACAAGACGAGTTGGAGGATGCTAAAGGATTTCCACAGCACCTGGTACAGGCCGAACAACGCGGTGCTGGTCATCGTCGGCAATGTCGATCCCGTGGATGTGCTGGCGCAAGTCAGGAAACGCTTCGCGTCTATTCAACCCGGAGCAATACCTCAGCGACCGCGCATTAAACTCCAGCCTGTAAGGCCGGAGACGCTCCATCTAACGACCGACCAGTCTTACGGTTACGTCGCACTGGCCTTCCGCATGCCCGGCTGGAACAGCCCTGACTATGCGGCATCCCGGGTGCTCGCGGATGTGCTTTCCAGCCAGCGGGCCAGATTGTACGGGTTGGTCCCCGCTGGCAAGGCGTTATTTACCGATTTTTCCCTGGAAGCATTGCGCGATGCGGGCCTGGGTTACGCCGTCGCGGGCTTTCCCAAGGGGGGGAACGCAACCGCCTTGCTCAAATCTCTACGCAAGGTGATGGCGGGTATGGAGAGAAGCATACCGGCAGGGCTGGTGAAGGCAGCCAAGCGGAATGAGATTACTGAACTCGAACTCAGAAAAAACTCCATTGAGGGATTGGCCGACCTTTGGTCGCAGGCCGTTGGCGTGGAAGGGCGCCACTCACCTGAAGACGATATCAACGCTATCCGTGCAGTCACCCGCAAAGATGTGGAGCGAGTCGCTCGCATCTATCTCAATCAGGCGCATGCCATTGCGGCAATCATGACGCCTCGGGGGTCGGGCAAGCCGGTGGCCGCCAGGGGATTTGGCAACAAGGAGTCATTCAGTCCTGGCTCACATCATACCGTTGCGCTGCCCGTCTGGGCAAAACAGGCGGTTAACCGCCTCAATATTCCTGCCTCGACCATCAAACCAACGGTTTTCACGCTGGCCAACGGGTTAAAGCTGATCGTCCAGCCGGAAACCATCAGCAACATGGTCAGCATCTATGGCCATATCCGTAACAGACCGGTGCTTGAAACAGCCAGGGGCCAGGATGGCGTTGACGAGGTACTGGAGCAACTGTTCTCATTTGGTTCCACCCGAATGCATCGGCTGACCTTCCTAAAAAATCTCGATGATATCGGCGCCAACGAGTCGGCGGGAACCGATTTTGAGCTCCAGGTGTCTGCCAGTCACCTGAATCGTGGCGTGCAGCTTCTGGCCGATAACGAGATACGCCCGGCCCTGCCGCAGCACGCCTTCCATATCATCAAACGTCAGGTCGCCGCCGAAGTATCGGGACGTTTGCATAGCCCGGCCTACATGGTAAAGCGGAGCTTATTGGCCGCCGTCTACCCAAAAGGCGATCCGACGCTCCGTGAGGCCACGCCCGAAACCGTTTCCGGCCTGACCCTTAATGATGTAAAGGCTTATTACCGCAAGGTATACCGTCCCGACATGACGACCATTGTCGTCATTGGCAACGTGCGTCCCGAAATCGCGCGCCGGATCATCGGCCAATATTTCGGGTCATGGAAGGCGCGAGGACCGAAACCCCGGACCTTGCTGCCGACCGTGCCTTCAAACAAAGCTTCCGATATTGTGGTTCCCGATACCAGCAGGGTTCAGGATCAGGTGATTATGGCTGAAACAGTGGGTGTGCGCCGTTCCGACCCGGACTATTACACCCTCGAATTGGGTAATCATGTGCTGGGCGGCGCATTTTATGCCACTCGTTTGTACCGCGATCTACGAAAGAATGCGGGCCTGGTCTACAATGTTTCATCTTTCTTTCAGGTGAGCCAAACCAGAGGGCTTTACATGATCGAATATGCCTGCGACCCGCCCAATGTGTCCAGGGTCCGCGCCATTCTCGCCCGTGAGATCAAGGACATGCGGACGATACCCGTGAGTGCCGTGGAGTTGCATCAGGCCAAGGCCTTAATGCTACGTAAAATTTCATTGGATGAATCAAGCGTGGGTAGCATTGCCAGGGGGCTGCTGTTCCGGGCAACGCACAATCTGCCACTGGACGAACCCATGGTTGCCGCACGGTACTACATCCATCTGACTGCGGCACAGGTCAAGTTGGCCTATGCCAAATGGTTACGTCCTCATGATATGGTGCAAGTTGTGCAAGGGCCCCCGCCACACTGATTGATCGGGAGTGCTCATGGCAAGGAGGAGAAGCGAAACCTGTCGATGTCGAGTATGGGTCAAAGGACAAAACCTGAACCAAACGTGGAATGAAGCATCGCCGATGGTTATCCTTGC
>CAZDWG010000133.1:0-4592 GCA_964509005.1 uncultured Zetaproteobacteria bacterium | reverse complement strand
TTTTTTCAATACACCATACAAACCAATGTCTTACACTCTGCATGCACGATCACTTGCAGGATCTAGGTATTATACGGGTGGCAGCAGTCCACCCATACCTCCACCTGGCCCCAGTGAGATTCGCCATGGCGGCTGTAATAGCGCCGCCGAAGCCTTCCCTCAATGTCCACCTGATGGCCTTCATGTCGCGCCAATTCCTGTGCTTGCTTGCCTGTCGCTCGCAAGGGAATCGGCTGACTCGATTCGCTTGTCGCCCGCACGGCGCCCAGTTCGGGCCTAAAAACAAGCAACGAGGCAATCGCGGCCGCACTTCCATCGGGGGTCCATCGTTGACGTATATCCGCCAACACGCCCCGTAAGCGAACCCGGTTCTCCTGGTCTGCATGGTTCATATGCAACTCAGGCTACGGTATCGCCTCCCGCTTCTACTGCCGTACCCTCTTTAACAACTTGTTTCTCCACCGTATCCGTGGCCGGTGTAACATCACTCCGGGTTCCCGCAGTTGTTGGTTCAACATTTTCTTTTACGACAGCTTCTTCCACCGGATTTTTCTCCGCCGGTTTTTCCTCCGCCGGCTTATCTTCACTCCTGGCGGATTCGGCACTTTTAATCTGGCGGCGGAGTAGCGGCGATGGCTCATCGGAAAGTTCCTGCAAACGGGTGGTCAGAAAACGTAGCACGCGCTCTTCCAGGCGCAAGCCCTCCTCCAGCGTCTGCGCTGCGGCGTATTCGCCATCCGTTACCAGCATCACATAATGACCGCGCTTACGTTTGGCGATCTGATAAGCCAGCGGACGCGAGCCCCAATATTCACGTTTGACGATACGGCCACTGGCTTTTTCAACGCGCTTGACCAGCGCATCGGTCAGTGCCTCGGTATTTTCCTTGGAAACGTCAGGGTTGACGATAAAGATAGTTTCGTAATACACGGCGCCTCTCTTGGTATATCTGCCCCGGAACAGATGCGCATCCAGAGCGAGTATCTCTAACTTAAGTCAATATCTCTAGCTTGTAAGTCGTAATTATCCTACCGCACAGGTTACACGCATGGTCACGACTGTATCCCGGCAGCGAGCGCGGCACTATACGGTCGAAAACCACTGTTTGCAAGCAGGCCTTTATCCTGCATTTACACGGAGACCATGACTCGCTAAGGTTCGCCGCCTTAAAATTTAGCACATACGATTATACGCAGAATATGCAGAATATGCAGAATATGCAGAACAGATTAAAAAAGTATATGTGTATAGTATGGCGACGTACGAGGATTCCGGAGGCTTAGAATGGTTTTAAGCAAAACACAACTCGATAAATTTTCACAGCAGCTCTCCGCATGGCGCAAGGAACTTGATGATGGATTGAATCAAACCATCCAGATCATGCACCAGGAAGAGCAAACCGCCTTTCCCGATCCAACGGATCAGGCAACCGTAGAAACAGATCGTAATTTTGACCTCCGCATTCGTGACCGCGAACGCAAACTGATCAAAAAGATCGACCAGGCCATGAACCGCGTCAAGGATGGCAGCTTCGGCGCTTGCGAAAGCTGCGGTGGAGATATCAGCGTGAAACGTTTACAGGCCAGGCCAGTCACCACATTGTGTATTGATTGCAAAACGTCCCAGGAAATCGAAGAACGTACCCGTATCGACTGACCAAAACCAACCATCTCTGCCAACCACCCTTGGTATAAGCTTTATATTCCGCGTGATTCACGAATCATGCAGGGTAGATCGTAGCGCATAAGCAGCGCATCTTCGCGGGGGGATCCTGCGACATTCGGTGTATAGTAATTCTTACGTGTGCCACTGACACGAAAACCAAGACCGCTGTAAAGACGTTGCGCCGCCACATTGGATGCCCGCACCTCCAGCCAGACGTGGTGCATGCCTTCGCGGTGTTTTTTATCCAGTATATATCGGGTCAGCCGTAATCCCAGCCCCCGCCGACGAAACGCGGGCACGACGGCCAGTTGCATGATATGCACGTCATCCAGCACATCCTGTCCGAGATAATAGGCAAGCAGCTCTCCATGGGTGGCATACCACACATCCAGGTCGTAACCATGTTTAAGGGCGTCAAAAATCGCCTGATGCGACCATGCTTCGGCGAATGAGCCCATGTTCAGTTCAAAAACGGCCTGTAGATCATCCCGCATGGCAGGACGAATATCTTCCATGCTGACAGTTCTTATGCGGCTTCGGAGGTCTCGACCTGCTCACGCCACGCGCATCCTTCCTCGGCGCATACATGTTCCATCCCTCGCCTCTTGGTGACCTTCTCCGTGACAAACGGTGCGCCGCATTGCGGACAGGGTCGGTCAATCGGCTTGTTCCACAGCGCCTTCTTGCATTTGGGATAGGTGGAGCAGGAATAAAATACCTTGCCGCGACGGGATTTCTTTTCCAGGAATGTCCCCTTGCCGCATTCAGGACAGGGGATGCCGGTATCCTTCGGCTTTTCCATCGGCTGAATATTTTTACATTCAGGATAAGCCGAACAGCCGAGGAATTTGCCGTAGCGACCGCGTTTAATGGCCATCGGCGCGCCACATTTGTCACATGTCTGATCGGACATCTCGGGTTCAGCCTGCTCTTCGCCGTTACTGTTCAACGGTTGGGAATGTTTGCATTCGGGATAGCCGGTGCAGGCCAGGAAACGCCCGAAGCGCCCCAGTTTGATGGCCATGGGTTTGCCGCACTCAGGACAGGTCTGATCGGTTTCCTCATGGGTGACATCGGAACGCTTCACGTTCTCCATGGTGTGATCCACGCGTTCCTTGAATGGCGTCCAGAATTCGCGCAATAATGGTTTCCATTCCGCCTCGCCGCGCGCTACGGCATCCAGTTTATCCTCAATATCCGCCGTAAATCCGGTCTCCACGATGTCGGCAAAGTATTTTGTCAGGAATTTACTAACGATTTCGCCAATATCGGTGGGTACAAAACGTTTGCGTTCCATCTCCGCATAGTTGCGGGTGCGCAATACATTCAGGACCGAGGCATATGTGGAAGGCCGACCAATACCATGGCTTTCGAGTTCCTTGACCAGACTGGCTTCGCTGAAACGTGGTTTGGGCTCGGTGAAGTGTTGTTTGGCCTCGACCTTTTCAATGTCGACGGATTCGCCTTCCATCAGGGGCGGCAACATACCGGTATCTTCTTCCTTGCCGGGCTCGTCGCGTCCTTCCAGATACAGCTTGCGAAAACCATCGAAGGCAATGGTCGAACCCGTGGCGCGTAGCATCGCATCGTCCGATGTAATGTCGGCACTGACCTGATCCAGAACGGCAGGAGACATCTGGCAAGCCAGCGACCGTTTCCAGATAAGTTCATACAAACGAGCTGCATCGGTATCAAGTACATTCTTCATCGCTTGTGGCGTGCGCGCAATCAGGGTGGGGCGAATGGCTTCATGCGCTTCCTGCGCATTCTTGCTTTTGGTTTTGAAACGGCGCGGCTTGGACGGCAAGTAATCAGCGCCGAAATGTGCCGTGATATGCGAGCGCATATCGGCCATGGCTTCCTCGGCCAGTGACACCGAGTCGGTCCGCATATAAGTAATCAGGCCGGTGCGTTCGCCGCCCACGTCAATACCTTCATACAATTTTTGCGCCAGTTGCATGGTTTTGCGCGCGGTGAATCCCAGCTTGCGCGCCGCTTCCATTTGCAGGGTTGAGGTAATGAACGGGGGCGACGGATGCTGCTGTTTCTTCTTCTTACTCACGCTGGCAACGGTGAAACTACCCGCCTTGACCCTGCCCTCGGCGGCGCGGGCGACCACACCATCAGCCAGCGCGAACTTACTCAGTGTTTTGCCGTCCAGCGCATGAAGTCTGGCCTTGAATGCACCATGAGATGCGCTGCAATCCGTTTCCACATTCCAGTATTCCCTGGGCACGAATGCGCGAATTTCCTGCTCACGCTCGCAAATCAGGCGCAGGGCAACCGATTGTACCCTACCGGCAGACAACCCGGTTTTGACCTTGCGCCATAACAGAGGCGACAGGGTAAAGCCGACCAGATAATCCAGCGCGCTGCGTGCCTGTTGTGCATCCACCAGTTGGTAATCAATGCCGCGCGGATGGGCGACGGCTTCGGTGATGG
The DNA here is from genome assembly GCA_964509005.1 of uncultured Zetaproteobacteria bacterium. Lineage (GTDB taxonomy): Bacteria > Pseudomonadota > Zetaproteobacteria > Mariprofundales > Mariprofundaceae > JAUZQZ01. The sequence continues at coordinate 485 of CAZDWG010000133.1, read as the reverse complement.
CCTTTCTGGTGATTTCATGGAAGGTGATGCGTTCTACCGTTTTGTCCTTCAGCGCACCGCGCCGTGCCAGTTCCTCGCTGACATGCCAGGCAATCGCCTCACCTTCGCGGTCCAGATCGCTGGCCAGAATCAGCGTATCGGCTTTCTTCAACGCATTCTCAATAGCATCGAGGCGTTTTTTCTTATCTGCGATCACTTCATAATGTAACGCAAAATCCTGTTCGGGATCCACCGAACCGTCCTTCTTGGGAAACGCGCGTACATGACCATAGGAAGCCAGCACCTTGTATCCCTTTCCAAGGTATTTTTCGATAGTCTTGGCCTTGGCCGGCGACTCCACGACGACAACGGAACTCATGAATGGACACCTCTTTAAGTATTTTGATGGCTTCGTAAGAAGTCATCACAGCACCCATGAATGGGCACGAAGGTTAATTTTAGGAGTTGTAAATAAATAACATGGCCATTTCTCCATCCAGCCTATG
>CAZDWG010000132.1:0-4664 GCA_964509005.1 uncultured Zetaproteobacteria bacterium | reverse complement strand
ACCTCCTTGCGTGCACAGGGCTTGCCTCGTCGGGCCAGGTCGCGCAGAAAGCCAACGACTTCGGCACAATCTCCAGCCATTTTCGTCGCCAGCGACAGCTCGCCATAGTTACGGTAACCCAGCAGTCGGGCCGCTTCCTGTTTAAGTCTCAGGGTTTCAACAATCAGCGGCGTATTATCCCGCGCACCGCTACTGGCACGGGTGGCATACGCCGTGTACGCCCGCCGACGAAGATCACGATTCTCCGCATATTGCATAAAAGGAATGTAAGACGGCGCATCCAGCGTAAACAACCACCCTTCCCTGCCTTTCGCTTTGGCGCGCTCGTGTGCCGCACCCCGAACGGATTGCGGCAATCCGGCCAGATCATGCTCATGTTCCAGGGGCAGTTCAAAGGCACGGGTAGCATCCAGCACATGCTGCTCAAATTGCGCCCCCAGATCAGACAAGCGCACCTGAATTCCCTTGAAACGTTCCTTCTTTTCCGGTGACAGTCCAGCGCCCCCCAAACGAAAATCACGCAGGGCATAGCGGATCACCTGTTTCCGCTCGTCATTCAAGGTCTGAAACGCGGGGCTGTCATGTAAACTTTTAATAGCGGAAAACAAGGCCTCATTCTGGGCCAGTTCCGTCTGGTACGCCGTTAATTTCATCAATCCCTGCCGGTGAACTGGTCGTAGCGCATCCGAATCACATACAGCATTCAAATGATTGACTGGTCCCCACAGGCGCCCGAGGCGCTCATCCATCTCTTCCGTGGGCTGCATCAGACGCAACCAATCGTGGCCACCCTGTTCAAGCAGAGTGGAAATCCTCACCCTGTTTTCATCCAGTACGGCATCCAGTGCCGAAAGAATATATTCGGGTTTCATGTACTCAAACAGCGGCAACTCCGCATTGATGTGCTGTAACAGGGGATTATTCTTCATGGGCAAATGCTGACGCAGGCGAGAGACCCAATCAACCCAGGACCGACATGGATGGACCAACTAATCTGAATTATTCATAGATGCTGCCATGCACTCACAAAAAAAACAGGCGGCATAAATGCACCGCCTGTTTCCGAGGAGAGAATGCTTTTTTCTACTTCTGCTGGGCGGAGTATAACACACTGAATGTGTCAACGATGTGACATGGATTACAAAAATACGAATGGCGCGTATCGCAAGAAAAATCGCCAGTCAAACCATCAGCGGCCCGGTGGCCTCAGCCGCTCTCCGCGTACAATCGCGCCAGAATCTCACGGCCACCGGCATCCAGCACCTCGTCGGCCAGAGTCGTTCCCAGAGAGGTCGCCTCGCTACGCGGGCCGGATATCCGGCGACGGATGAGCTGACTACCATCCACTTCGCCAACCAGCCCTTGCATATAAAGCGTATCGCCATCCAGTGTGGCATGCCCGGCAATCGGCACCTGACATCCGCCTTCCAGCCGCGCCAGAAAAGTGCGCTCGGCGAGCACGCAGTCTGCGGTATCCGGGTGATTCAACGCATACACCAGTGCATTGACCTGTTCATCCTCCACACGCGTTTCAATGCCAATCGCACCCTGTGCCACGGCAGGAAGCATCTCGTCTGTATCAAGGAAGACATGCATTTGGTCGTCAATACCCAACCGCTTGACACCCGCTGCCGCCAACACCACGGCATCGGCTTCCCTGCCGAGCTTGTTCAGTCGGGTCTGCACATTGCCACGGATGGAAACAAACTCGAATCCAGGATGCTTCGCCCTGATCTGGCACACACGGCGTAGCGATGATGTGCCAATCCTTGCACGTACGGGCAAGGTGGCGAATGGACCGCCAGTCACCGTAGCAACGGCATCGCGCGGGTCCGCCCGTTCCAGGATAGCGCCGATTACCAGCTTTTCCGGCAACTTTGCGGGTACATCCTTCATCGAATGTACGGCCAGATCAGCACGGCTATCCAGCAGGGCTTCCTCGATTTCCTTGGTGAACAGACCCTTGCCACCCACTTGGGCCAACGGCACATCAAGGATTTTATCCCCCGTGGTTTTGATGCGAACCAGTTCTGTCGTCACGCCTTCGTGCAGGCGTTCCAACTCAGCGGCGACATATCTGGCCTGCCACAATGCCAGTGCGGAACCTCGCGTTGCAATTTTCAGGTGCGTCACATCATCCTCCGAATACGTTTATCGGTAACTATCATTGTAACGTAACTACTCAGCACCCCTATGGATTGGTTGTCATTGCGAGGAGGAACGACGAAGCAATCTCGTATTTCCACGAAATTCAAGATTGCCGCAGTCGCTTTCGCTCCTTCGCAATGACAAAACGATGGGTGCTGAGTAGTTACATTGTAACTATCATTGCATGCCGGGCGGCATACCCCCGCCCATGCCACCGAAACGGCTGGCCATCTGTGCCATCATGCGCTTCCCCTTGTTGCCTTTCATCTTCTTCATCATTTTCTGCGTCTGCGTAAATTGCTTAAGCATCTGGTTCAACGCCTGGACACTGGTGCCAGAGCCGGTGGCAATACGCCGTTTACGGCTACCATTGATGAACCTGGGATAGCGCCGTTCCTTCGGCGTCATTGAATAGACCATCGCCTGCATTCGTTTCACCGGCTTGTCATCCATCTGCGCCAGCGCACCCTGCGGCAGCTTGACACCGGGCAGCATCTTCAGCATACCGGCCATTCCGCCCATTTTCTGCATTTGCCCGAGCTGATCGGCAAAATCCATCAGGTCGAACGAGCCTTTTTTAACTTTTCTTGCCAGTTTTTCGGCCTGTTCCTGATCGACATGGGCCTGAACCTTTTCCACCAACCCGGCCACATCGCCCTGGCCAAGAATGCGTCCGGCAAAACGTTGCGGATCAAAGAGTTCAAACGCATCAATTTTTTCACCTGTACCCACATAACGTACCGGCACACCAGTAATATGTGCCACCGAAAGTGCCGCGCCACCGCGTACATCGGCATCGGTTTTGGTAAGAATGCAGCCGGAAAGCTCAACTGCGGCGTGGAATTGTTCGGCAATGGTCAACGCCGTCTGGCCTGTCATCGAATCGAGTACCAGCAAACGCTCGCTGGCGTTCACCGCGGCCACCACCTCACGGATTTCCGCCATCAGGGTATCGTCCGCGACCTGCCGACCTGCCGTATCCAGAATCAGCACATGATGACCACCGGTTTTAGCCATGTTCAGCGCGGACTTCGCCATGACCACCGGCGTGGCCCCACCACCTTCAATGTAGGGAACATCCACCTGACCGGCCAGCACCCGCAACTGCTCGCGTGCTGCCGGACGTGTCACATCAACACTGGTCAACGCCACTTTGCGGCCCTGCCCCACGAGCAAGCGTGCCAATTTGCCTGCCGTAGTCGTTTTGCCCGCGCCCTGAAGGCCACACAGAAGAATAACCGATGGAATATTCGATATATCCAGGTCGCGGCGCTGCCCGCCCAATACATCGGCCAGTACATCATGCAGGATTTTGATGATGACCTGGCCCGGATTCAGGCTCCTGGACACCTCGGCGCCAAGCGCACGCTCGCGCGCTTCGCTCATCAAATAGCGCGCCACCGGTAGCGCCACATCGGCTTCCAGCAACGCCAACCGCATCTCGCGCAATGTTGCATCCAGATCGGTCTCGGAAACACGCGCCGCACCCCGGAGACGGCCCGCGATGCCACCCAGTTTCTCGCTTAAACGATCAAACATGATGACTTCCTACGAAGTCATCAAAGCGCCCGTGAACGGGCGCGCAAATCGAAACGCAGGAACGGCATAATTCCTGGACAAGGGCAGGGGCTTGTCCCTCGCCAGTCAGCCCACAGGGGATTGACTTACAGTAAGATATCTCCTGCCATACAGACGGGTGCGCACGCATTGGTATTTTCCTTTCCCCTTGTCGTTTATGAAAAGCTATAAAGTCCGTCCATAGTCTTACATGCCATTGACTTTCTTAATCGAAAGCAACTCGACATCAAATATCAGCGTGGCGTTCGGCCCGATGATGCCGCCAGTCCCCCTCGCGCCATAAGCCAGCTTCGATGGCAGGAAAAACCTGTATTTGCTACCCACCGGCATCAACTGCAAACCTTCAGTCCAACCCTTGATGACGCCATTGAGCGGGAAAGTGACAGGCTTCCCCCGTTTATAGGAGGAATCAAATACCGTACCGTCAATCAGTCGCCCTTCGTAATTCACCGTAACGCTATCCGTCGCTTTAGGCTTCTTGCCATTGCCGGATCTAAGTACCTTGTATTGCAGACCGCTTGCCGTCGTCTTCACACCCTCTTTGTTGGCATTCTTCGCCAAAAACTTCTCGCCTGCCACCTTGTTTTTCAAACCCGAATCTTTTCGTTTGGCCAGGAGTTTCTCCTGCTGCGCCTTGAGCACCGATCGCTTGACCGCTACGGCTTCCTTGGGTGATAACATGGGCCTCTCACCCTTGATAACCGATCCAACCGCCGCATCAAAGGCGGCCAGATCGAGTTTGGTTCCGATCTGCTTCAGGGATCTTCCGACATCCAGCCCGATGGCATAACTGAACTTCGCACTTTCATTGTCCAGCGACAGCTTGACCCCCTTATCTTTCGCCTGCGTCCCGGCGGAACATCCCGCCATGACCACCACCGCGGCAGCCATTGCAATGTATTTCTTCATTTCATCTCCTTTGGTTTAATTTCTATTCG
>CAZDWG010000131.1:2581-4735 GCA_964509005.1 uncultured Zetaproteobacteria bacterium | reverse complement strand
GCGCCGTAGCCGTCGTCGAAGGGGTTGGCGACCACGGTTGCGAATACATGACCGGTGGCACTGTGGTCGTACTGGGCGGTACGGGGCGTAATTTCGCGGCTGGCATGAGCGGCGGCATCGCCTACGTTCTTGATGAAGAGGGTACGTTTGAGACCCGTTGTAATATGGCGCAGGTGGATTTGCAGCCGCTGGCCGCAGAAGCGGAAGTACTGGAATCCCTGGATCATCAGGGGTCCGATCTGGAGACCCATGGTCGCGTAGATATTCGTCATTCCCTGTCGCAGAATGATCAGCGGATTTTGCGCACGCTGATTGAACGCCACATGCATTATACCTGCTCGACGGTCGCCCGCAACATTCTCGACCACTGGCAGGATTTTCTGCCTCTGTTTGTCAGGGTTATGCCCGTCGATTACCACCGTGCACTCAAGGAGATGGAAGTCGAGGTGCGCAACAACGAAGTCGAAGAGGAGCGCGTCCATGGGTAAGCCCACGGGATTCAAGGAATATGCATGCGAAGGCCTGAGTTATGCTCCGGTTGCGGATCGAATTGAACATTTCAACGAGTTCTACAAACTACCATCGGATATGCAAACGCAGGGCGCACGTTGCATGGATTGCGGCATTCCCTTTTGTCATAGCGGTTGCCCGGTCAACAATATTATCCCGGACTGGAACGATCTGGTGTACAAAGGGCTGTGGCGGGAAGCCAGTGAAGTCTTGCATTCCACCAATAATTTTCCCGAGTTTACGGGGCGCATCTGCCCTGCCCCGTGCGAAGAGGCCTGCACGGTCAACCTTATTGGCGATGCCGTCACGATCAAGAATATCGAACTGGCTATCGTTGAAAAAGCATGGGAAAGGGGGTGGCTTAAACCGGAAATCGCCAGACACAAAACAGGCAAGCGTGTTGCCGTTGTCGGTTCCGGCCCGGCGGGTCTGGCCTGTGCCCAACAGTTGGCGCGGGCAGGTCACGATGTGGTGATCTTCGAGAAGAACGACCGCATTGGTGGTTTAATGCGCTATGGCATCCCGAACTTCAAGTTTGAAAAGCATATCATCGACCGCAGACTGGCGCAGATGCGTGCCGAGGGCGTGGAATTCAGGGAAAACGCCCATATTGGTATTGATATTCCCACCAAGGCATTATTGGATGAATTCGATGCGATAACGCTGACAGGCGGTTCCGAACAATCGCGCGATCTGCCTATCCCGGGACGCGAGCTGGGCGGCATCCACTTGGCCATGGACTTCCTGCCGCAGCAGACCAAAGTGGTACTCGGCGATGATGTTCCAGATGGCGACCGTATTCTGGCTGATGGCAAGGATGTGATTGTTATCGGTGGCGGCGATACCGGTTCCGACTGTATTGGTACGTCCAATCGTCAGGGCGCCGAGTCCGTGACACAACTCGAAATTATGCCGAAACCGCCTGAGGTGCCGAATAAACTACTGACATGGCCTGACTGGCCGATGAGGCTACGCACGTCCACCTCGCAGGAGGAAGGCTGTGAACGTGACTTTTCCATTGCAACCAGGCGCTTCATCGGCGATGAAAACGGGCATGTGACGGCCATCGAATGCGTGCGCGTGGAATGGGTAAAGGGTGATGATGGTCAGTGGAACATGTCTGAAATAGTCGGCAGCGAATTCGAACTGAAAGCCGATCTGGTGTTGTTGGCGATGGGCTTCATACATCCGGTACACGAAGGAATGCTTGATGACCTGGGCGTGGACAAGGATGCGCGCGGCAATGTTCTGGCCAATACAGATGATTATCGTACCAGTATCGACAAGGTCTTTTCCGCCGGAGACATGCGCCGGGGCCAGTCCCTGGTTGTATGGGCGATCCGCGAAGGCCGCCAGTGCGCTCGCGCCATGGATACATGGTTAACGGGAAGCTCGAAGTTGCCAGCTTAGGTAGAAGACGCATCGTTGCCGGGTGCGGCGCGCACGCTACAGAGGCTGCCCGATTTTACACGCTGAAAGAAACTCCGCAGCCACATTCGCCTTTTTTATTCGGGTTGATAAACACAAAGCCCGACGACAGGGCATCCCGCTGAAAATCCACAGTTAATCCCTTCAATGCCTTGTCATAGGACGCGGCATCGACATACAACGAAAAGCCGTCGAACGGCAGCGTAAAATCGCCAA
>CAZDWG010000131.1:0-2481 GCA_964509005.1 uncultured Zetaproteobacteria bacterium | reverse complement strand
CAGACCAGTGCAGTTGCATCATCCCCCGTGTTGCCAGGACCGAAACTGACCCGGATACTGCTGCGTGCCTGTCCATCACCCACGCCCATGGCCAACAACACATGCGACGGATCGCGCTTCCCTGATGCGCAGGCCGAACCTGAAGCAACGGAAAATCCCGCTAAATCCAGTTGCATGAGCAAGGTCTCTCCTTCCATGCCGGGCACGCAGAACATGCTGGTATTCGGCGTACGCGATACATGTTCCGAGAACACCCGCGCATCCGGTAATTGTTCGTGCAATTTCCGCTCAAATTCGTCTCGTACCGGCTGTAATTCCTCAAAATGAATCTTCCCCAGCGCTGCCACAAACCCCGCAATAGCGGGTACATTCTCCGTGCCCGAACGGCGCTTGCGCTCCTGGCCTCCACCGGGCGCCAGTTCATTCATTTTAAGACCCCGGCGCACCATCAATGCCCCAACCCCTCTTGGCCCGCCGATTTTATGCGCGGAAAATGAAATAAAGTCGGCATTCCATTCACGCACATTCACCTCCGCTTTACCTAACACCTGCACGGCATCCACCAAGAAGGCCGTACTTCTCTCCCGACAAATGGCGCCCACATCCGCCACTGGCTGAATCGCGCCGGTTTCATTATTGGCGGCCATCAGCGCCACCAATCGGGTATGTTCATTCATGTTTACCGCTACGTCTTCCGCATGCACCACGCCATGCTTATCCGGCCGCAGGCGTATCACCTCCCAGCCTGTATCTTGCAGACGCTCCAATGGCCGCAATACAGAAGGATGCTCGATGGCGGATGTAATCACACGACCTGGCTTTTGCGCTGAACACCAACCATAAATGGCCAGATTATTAGCCTCGGTGCCACCGGACGTGAACACGATGGTACCGCTCTGCACACCGATAAATGCCGCAAATTCCTCGCGCGCGTCATCCAGAACCTGCCGGGCCGCACGCCCGGCCCAATGCACACTGGAAGGATTCCCGAAAGCGTGTACGGCAACATGTTGCATCGCCGCAAGTGCTGTATCTAGCGGCGGGCAAGTCGCGTTATGATCAAGATACCGCCGCAACACGCTCATGCATCATCACTTCCTGCTCCTGGGTTTCATCCGGTCGATATCGCTCCACGGGTGCAAGTTCCACCGTCTCCAACCGTACGCGTTTCTCGCACACATCCGCCAGCGACACCACATCCAGAAAGCGGTAGATATGTTGGCCTAGGGAATCCCACAGTTCATGCGTATCGCAGCGATGACCCCGGTGGCAACCGCGCAGGGCATTGACGCAGCGCGTAGCCTGAATCTGTTCATCCACGGCACGGATGGTATCAGCCACGGAAATTTCCGCGGGCTCCTTGTTCAACAGATAGCCACCGCCAGGACCGCGTACGCTTTTCACCAGGCCATTCTCACGCAAGTGACGGAAAAGCTGCTCCAGGTATGACAATGATATGAACTGGCGCTCGGAAATCGCCGCCAGATTAACTGGCCCGTCACTTTGATGTTTGGTAATGTCCACCATGGCTGACACCGCATACCGGCCTTTACTCGTTAAACGCATGTATACCTCCTTTACAATTCTCAGGGTTTACAACTTAACCTGATCTCTCTGCAAAAGACCGTCCACGGCCTTTTGCGCGCTCATCTTCGGATGCGCTGAGACTTCTTAATGAAGTCATCATACCTGAGTCGTGAAAATGGGTATTCTATATACCCGACTATTTTAGTCAACTATAGAAAAGTACGGAATATTGCAGTACGCAATCATGACTGCTACAGCCCGTCTGGATATGCGACTTCAGCCATCATTAAAGCAAGATGCAGGGCGTGCCGCCACACTCATTGGCGCACGCAGTTTGACCGAATTTGTGGTGCAGGCGATTCGCGATAAAACAGCGTCGGTTTTTGATGAAAAAGAGCATATCACCTTGCCTCGTCTCGCCTTTGATGATTTCCTTACCCTCGGCATCTGCCTTTCTGAACTGGGAACGACGTACTGCCGCCAGCGCCTTGTTGTGCATCTGCATCACATGAAAACGGTCAAATACGATGTCGGCGTTAGGTAGCCATTCCTTGACAGCACGCTGAAATGGCAGACCCATATCCATCGCTACCGCCCTGATTGCATTGGCAAGCTCTTCTCTATCCATGCCCTGTCGATGCTTTTCACCGTGTTCCAGCGTAGGCCAACATACCGTGCCACCGCCGAGATTGGCATGTAACGGCACAGACCGCGCCAGCCCGAACGATCTCCCCCCATGGCAAACCGCTTATCTCGTCGGCAATGAATGTGAAGCGCATCTCCGGTCACCTCAATAGACTCGATGCATTGGCCGCGATAATCGGCTATCTTTGACGGTATGGTAATGCCCATGATATGCCTCCGAACAACTGGTTGTCGTAAACATACGTTCTACAAGACGTATCTGGGTATTACCACCCTCTTTTTTACCGTATGAAAGCGTTGAAGAGCCAG
>CAZDWG010000130.1:0-4751 GCA_964509005.1 uncultured Zetaproteobacteria bacterium | reverse complement strand
ACGGTCGTAACTGTTCAGATCGCCCCTGATTTGTTCGAGTTCAAGGAAAAAATGCGCAGTGTGCTACTGCACATGAGCATTTTTGACGCAGAAATCGAGAAAATCAGGGGATGAGCTGAATAGTTACGCGGAGGTTGGGTTATTTTTGACGGATATAACAGACTCGAAACATGGTTCGCCAGCCACCGCATTGTAGCAACGGCGCCTGTTGCGGTGCTGCTTATGGTACTGGCCGACCCCAATCGTGTGTTGCTGCTTACAGGTGGTGTGCTGGTCATCCTCGGCGAGGCAGGGCGCATGTGGTCGAGCGGATACATCGACAAAAACCGCGATCTGGCTACCGCGGGGCCCTATGCGCATACGCGCAATCCCCTGTATGTGGCCAATCTGCTGTTACTCATCGGTTTCTGTATAATGTCCGGAAATTTATGGGTCGCTATTCTTGCCCTGTCGGCTTTCGCCATGATTTATCGCCCGGTGATTCGGGAAGAAGCAGTATATATGGATAAATTATTCGGCGAATCCTACACACAATGGTCCGCTCAAGTGCCTCTTTTTTTGCCCAGATTGAGTCCTGCGCCGCATGCCAAAGGGGCTTTTTCGTGGCCGCTGTTAATCAAACACCGCGAGCATAAAAATGCCGCTGCTTTCCTGCTCGGCATGGCCGTCTTCTACGCCATTTATCACTGGAGGTCGTAACCATCCGCGCACTCATCATTGTCTGTCGTTATCTGGGTGATGTGTTGCTGGTCACGCCATTGGCCCGCTCACTGCTTGATGCGGGTTATCGCGTGGACTGGCTCGTTGCATCCGGCACCCAAGATCTGTTGGAAGCGCAACCCTGCGCCCATGCGGTATATACGGTGAGCGCCGTCATGTCATGGCGTGCACAACTGGTTTTGAGTATGCGCCTTTGGCGCAGGTACGACGTTGCTTTCGTGCTAACAGCCTCTGATCGCCCTATGGTTTTGGCGCTCGCCGCATCGCGCAGGATATATGCGCTGATTCCGGCGCAGGGAAGGAAATATGCGTGGAAGCGCTATGTTGCCAGCCAGTGGATCCCTTATGAAGACAAGCAGCACATGGTCTGGCGCGCCATGCGTCTGGGGCAACTCGCACATCTTCCGGCGCACGCTCAAACGGGCCTCGAATGGACGGATGACGATACGCGGGTTGTCCAGCAACATGTGCCCTGGCAGCCGCAGACCGCTTATGTTCATCTTCACCCCTTTGCACGCTGGGCATACAAATGGTGGAACCGGGAAGACTGGCGCGGCCTGGTCAGCTCCATACTGGATGCAGGGTTCCGCGTGGTCATTACCGGCTCGCCCGCGGAAAAAGAGCAGGCGCGTGATCTGGCCAGAGGCCATGACAACAATGAAGTATGCGTGCTTGCCGATCAGTTGAACTGGCGACAACTGGCATGCCTTTCCCGCCATGCAGCCGCCTATGTGGGGCTGGATACAGCCAATACCCATCTGGCGGCAAGCACCGGCACACCAGTCATCGCGCTGTTCGGGCCCACCGATCCGCGCATCTGGGGTCCGTGGCCCAATGGTTTTGACGGAAAAACACCGTGGCGGTCCCGCTCGGAGAACGGCATACAACGTTCCGGGAATATCTCACTGCTTCAGGGAACACAGGATTGCGTTCCCTGCCAGTTGGAAGGATGTGACCGACACTCACAAAGTGACAGTGATTGCCTGCGAACCATGCCAGCGCAATGGGTGTGGGAGGAGGTTCACCACCGCTTAGGAGCTGTAAATAAATAACATGGCCATATTATTTATTTACAGCTCCTTAACACGGCCTTGCAACGATAAAGAAGGGGTCGACCCCAAAATTCTTGCGAGAACCTTGTGACATTTCCGCCAGAAGCTCTTTCAAAACGATTCGGGCAAGCGACTTTCCTGCTCTTTGGCATGGCTGCCGCCGTTTACCCATTCTCCGTGGCGTTTACCAATATCGCATTGGGAAGCGCGCTGGGTCTGGGTCTGGTCAGCGGTCAGTTCGCCCAAGGGTGCCGATGGCTATGGAAGAACCAGCGGGCGTTTAGCATCATCTGGATGATTTATCTGGCATTGCTTCCTCTGGGCCTTATCTGGAGCCCGGACCGGAGTTGGGGGCTGCATATCGTGGGGCGCCAATGGTACTGGCTTATTATTCCTCTGGCCTGTGTCGTGTTGACCATACCTAAAAACCGTCATTACTTCTTGTTCATGCTCAGCGCGGGCCTGTCGTTGCACCTGCTCTTTAGTGTCGGTCAAATGCTGGATATTATCCATTTCACCAAGGATGGCTCCTCGAACATGGATCCCACCGGCCATATCGGTCATATCGGTTTTGGTTTTGTTTACGGCGTATGGGCCGGCTGGCTATTGCACCGGGGTATGTTATGGCAAGGGTGGAAACGTTGGGGAAGCTGGGTATTGGCGGCATGGGCCATCACCATGATCTTTCTGGCGGCGGGAAGAAGTGGATACCTTATTGCGGTGGTCCTGCTGTTTCTCGTTCTGTGGAAAATCCTGCGTATACAACCATGGATCAAGGCAACCGTTATCATGCTCATGTTTGCCGGAATCCTCGCGGCACTCATGCTGGGCCCGGGAGAACAACGCATGGCATGGACATGGCACAGTATTCAGGAGATGGAACATGGCGATTTCAGGCATGCGGAAGCACGCTGGTCGCTATGGTATGCCGCCATTGAGGCATGGCGTACCCATCCCGTGATGGGCGTAGGTACGGGCGGTTACCGGGCTGCCGCGGAAAAGATCAAGCAGACACACCCGAAGCTGTGGTACGGCGGCCCCGCGCCCGCCCATCCGCACAATATGTACCTGCTGGACTTGTGTCGCTGGGGCCCCGCGGGCCTGCTGGTTTTGATCGCTTTATTGGTCATGTGGGTGCGTACGGGCGGAAAACTGGATTGGCGCTACACCGATGCCGGTAGTTTAATTATGCTGCCGGGAATGGCCCTGGCTGTACATAGCCTGTCCGAGCCCAGTCTGGAGGAACATTTCTCCGGCATCCTGGCTGCTTTGCTGCTGGGGGCGGGCCTTGCCATCATTCGGGAAGGCGCAGGGAAGAAAGAGTGCCCCTTATGCCTTCCCCATGCGATGCGCCAGGAGGCGCGTCAGCCCACGATGAATGAGGTAAAAAACTTCACCTCCCGATGCCAGCCATGCGGGCAATCGTCCCTGCTCAGCCCTGCGCCATAGTAAAACACCCGTTCCGAGGAAGAGGCCTTGTCCCACCCACATGGACCATGCCGGGATCGTTCCCAGCTCTACTTGCCGATGCAATACCAGTTGCACATTATACAATAGAATCAACAGTCCGATTCCCAACAGAAACGATCCCGTACGGCCTGCCCGCTTGGGCGCCAGCGACAGGGGCAGAGCGAACAGGCACAGCACCAGCACCGTGGTCGGTAAAATCAGGCGTCTGTTCCACTCGGCCAGCGCGTCAGGCGTGGCGTGTAATTGAAGTTTTCGCCAAAGTTCGGATGGTGTCATCATAATCACATTATCCCCGGAGCGCATAAACTTGACCTCGCTTAAACTACCCAGGGGCAGACCGACATCATAATTCTTGAAGGTAAGCACACGTTGGTTAGCCCCTTTTCCCTCCAGGCGGGTTCCATTCCACATATGCAAGCGGATGCCACCCGAGGCAGGTCGTATCTCCGCCATTTCCGCCAGATAGAAAACGGGCCCTCCGGGTCGGCCATCCTCAATCATGACGCCGTGGTAGCGGCCCTGATGGTCTTTTCCATTCACATAGAAGGTAATCTTATTCACATCACGGGAGAAACGCCGGGGAGTGAAATCAGGCGATCCCTTGAGACTGTATATTTGTTTCAGCACATTATTGAAGGATAGTTGTCCTTTGGGTAACCAGACCATGGATATCAACGCCAACCCGAGGTAGAGAAGAATAGCTGCGGCGATCAGGCCGCGGAAGATACGCAGGTATGACAGTCCGGCCGCGCGCATGGCATCCATTTCGCTGCCCTGCTGTAGTCCCACAATCACACTCTGCATGGAGAGAAAGAAGGCAATCGGTACGGTTAATAGCGCAAAATAAGGCAAGACAAAAATCATGAGCTGCCCCAGCAAGCTCCATGGGGCGCCACTGGCTGTGATCAGGGGCAGTAATTTGAGCGCCCGACCCAGCAGCAACACGCCGGTTACCAGCACAAGCCCCCCGGCAAACGGTGCCAGCCACAAACGAAAGATATACCGGTCAAGGATCATGATCGCAATTCAGCTCTGTGTAGTCGGGAGTAAAGATTCACCATGAAGCCCATGAAGGGCACGAAGAATAAATACGGAGGAAAAAAATAGCATAATTTTGATAACTTCACGACCTTCATGCGCTTCATGGTAGAAAAATTCCGTACGTTTTGCATTAGATTTTGCGGATAATAGCAGTATAAATATCTGCCACGCCCTGCGGTTCGCATGCCAGCAACACATCGCATCCGGCATCCAGCGCTTTATTGGCGGCACCCCGAATATCGTTGCCCACACCCGCCATACACAGATCATCACTCCAGATATGTCCGGTGAAGCCGAATTGCCGACGCAATACATCCTTAAGCCAGAATGAAGACCATGTGGCGACTCGCGGTTCTATTAAACGAGCCTCTTGCGAAACTCGTGAGCGGCGATCGGCTTCCCCACTTTGGCCCATTTCCAGGCTGGAATTTCGCTCCATGGGACCACCATGCACCTCATTCCATCCCG
>CAZDWG010000129.1:0-4763 GCA_964509005.1 uncultured Zetaproteobacteria bacterium | reverse complement strand
GCCGTCACCCAACAGACCATTAATTAAATTACAGAACGAATGCTGCACTACCCCTCCTGACACAAGTGTTTTGAATAATGAATATTATCGGTTGATGTTCAATATTTACCATTGTAGCGTGCGCTGTATGTACGCGGAGGCCATGGAGCAAATTCTTGATGCGGCGGAACGGCGCTTTGCTCACTACGGCTATGGGAAAACAACCATGGTCGAAATTGCGCGCGATGCTGATATGAGCGTCGGTAATCTATATCGTTTCTTCAAAAACAAGGAAGCTATTGCGCTGGCCAGCACCGAAAAATTGCTGGCAGCCAAGCTGGATGCAGGCATGCTAGCTGCCGCATCCGAATCGACGAGCTGCGATGCTTTGTGTGCATTCCTGCTGGTCCGGTTGCGTCTGGCACATGCCTATTTTTCGGATAGTCGGCATTTATTCGAGCTCGTTGAGCTCAACAATCTTGGCCACCGTAATATCCTTCTATCCTACGAAAACAGGGTTGTTGATGCCATGGCAGAGATGCTGGGACAGGGTATGCGTCATGGTGACATCAGAATCGGTGACGCACATCGTATGGCCTATTTAATGCATCAGGCGCTGTTGCGCTACAATAGTCCGCTAAGTCTCAGACGTAATTCACTGGAGGATCTGGAAACCGATTTGCATGATTTTATTGTGCTCATGTATTCGGGGCTTGCCCTGAATCCCCCGCCCAAGGAGAAAACGCATGAAATGGGCTGAATTGCTTGGACGCATCCTGCTGGCGCAGCTTTTCCTGATAGCTGGTATCCACAAAGTGATGGCTTATACCGGGACCCAGAGCTACATGGAAGCCATGGGGGTACCCGGTATATTGCTGCCGCTGGTGATTTTGCTGGAAATCGGCGGTGGTTTGATGCTGGTTCTCGGCTGGAAGGTGCGTTGGGCCGCTGCTGCCATGGGTATATTCTCACTTGCAGCCGCAGTTATTTTTCACCATAACTTTAGCAGTGAAATGGGTATGATCATGTTTATGACAGATATCTCGATCGCAGGCGGTATGTTCATACTGGCGGCTAACGGTGCGGGTGCATGGAGTCTGGATGAACGTAACAGGGCATCAATGGGATGACGGAATCGGATACAAAAAAGAGGAAGGAGGTTGATATGAATGGAGTAATCATTGTAGCGAAAGAGCCTGTGGTGCTGGAGCTTGAGCCGGGGACCTACCACTGGTGCTCCTGCGGACGATCAAAAAAGCAGCCGTTTTGTGATGGCTCGCACGAGGGAACGGGTTTCGAGCCGGTAGCATTCGATATTACTGAAAAACAGAGTGTGACGCTGTGTCAGTGCAAGCACACCAAAACCCCGCCGTTTTGTGACGGCACGCACGATAGCTTGTAATGGCATCGACGATGAACAAGGAACGCATCAAACGGCCATGGGAGGAACAGTATCGCGACGACGATGTCGAAACCATGCCGTGGTTCTGCCCGCATCTGGACAGGGATGTCGCATGGGCTATCGAAACGCTACCGATTGCGCCGGCAAAAGCACTCGATCTGGGATGCGGTCCAGGTACGCAGGCCATCGAATTGAGCAGACTCGGGTTTGAAACTACAGGCGCGGACATATCTCCATCGGCCGTGCGAAAGGCGGATGAACGCGCAAGAAAAGAGGGGGTGACAGTCACATTTATTTGTGATGATATACTGAACACGCGACTGAATGACAGGTATGATGTCATCATGGACCGTGGCTGTTTTCATGTCCTTGATGCGGATCAGCGGTCGAATTATCTGCGTTCCGTACTTCGCTTGCTGGATGGAAGCGGTTATCTGCTCCTGAAAACATTCCACAAGCAGGAAACACGCGAGGAAGGGCCGCCGAACCGCTTTGATGCGGCGGATATCGCAAAAATATTCTCCGGTGTATTTGAATTGGTCGAATGCCGCGACACATTTTTTGAAAGCACCATGGATTCGAATCCCAAAGCGCTTTTCTGTGTTTTGAAAAGGAAACAGGAGCATCAATGAGCGACTTATTTTCAGGTATCCAGCTTGGCGCGCTTTCCCTGCCCAACCGCGTCGTCATGGCGCCAATGACCAGAAACCGTGCGCCGCAAACCATACCGACTCCGCTGATGGGTGAATATTATGTGCAGCGGGTAGATGCAGGACTGATGATTACCGAGGGTGCGCAGGTGTCTGACCAGGGTGTTGGCTATCCGGCCACGCCGGGCATTCACTCCGGGGATCAGGTGGAGGGATGGAGGCAGGTGACCAAGGCCGTGCATGAGGCTGGCGGTCGCATCTTCTGCCAACTTTGGCACTGCGGGCGTATTTCGCATCCTGATTATCATGACGGCGAAGCACCGGTGGCGCCATCGGCGGTCAAACCGGCAGGTCAGGCATTCACCTATGAAGGATTGAAGGACTTCGTGACGCCACGGGCGCTGGAAATCGGCGAGATACCCGGCATTGTCGAGCAATACCGGCACGCGGCAACCTGCGCCGGAATGGCCGGATTCGATGGTGTGGAAATCCATGCCGCCAACGGCTACCTCATTGATCAGTTCCTGCGCGATGGCACGAATAAGCGGACGGATGCATACGGCGGATCATTGGAAAACCGTATCAGGTTGTTGCTGGAAGTGGTCGAAGCCGTGGCCAGCGAGATTGGATATAGCAAAACCGGTGTGCGCATATCGCCGGTCAATGCCTTCAACGATATGTGTGATTCCGACCCGCAGACTACATTCGATCACGTTGCTACCGCTTTGAGTGGTCGGGGACTGGCCTATCTGCATGCCGTGGAAATAACCATGGCGGGCGAACCCTGCGAAAACTTCGACATGCAACAGCTTCGCGGTCACTTTGACGGACCATATATCGCCAACGGGGGCTATGACAAAGCACGCGGCAATGCAGTCATAGCAGGCGGCGATGCCGAGCTCGTGGCCTTCGGCGTGCCGTTCCTGGCTAATCCGGACTTGCCTGAGCGCTTCCGCCGTGATGCACCGCTAAACGAAGCCGATCAGGCCACCTTCTACGGTGGCGACGAGCACGGATATACCGACTATCGCACACTATCCTGCACTATTCATAAATCACCGTGATGATTGCGCAGAGCCTTTGTTTGCAGCGGATTCCAAGGAAGGAGTGCGTGAGCGCGCATACGGACGACCGACGAGGGATTCGTTGCGAACAAAGGAGCAAGCAAGGGCGCGGTAGAATTTATGAATAGTGTAGGATAGAACTGGTCTGACATGGGCTTGCTGGTTGATGGCGTCTGGAAAACCGATGACGGCAAATGGGCATCGAAGGATGGCATATTTCGCCGTTCCGAGGCGCAATTCCGCAATCACATCGGCTCAGATGCGTTTCCTGCCGAGGCGGGCCGCTATCATCTCTACGTCTGCCTCGCTTGCCCGTGGGCGCATCGCACGCTGATCTTCCGCAAACTCAAGGGCCTGGAGAGTCTGATCGGGGTGACGGCCGTGCATCCGCACATGCTGGAAAACGGCTGGGAATACAAGCCGGAACCGGAACCGCTATACGGCTTCCACTATCACCATCAGTTTTATACAAAGGCCGACCCCCATTATTCCGGGCGCGTCAGCGTGCCGATGCTGTGGGACAAAAGGCGCGAAACTATCGTCAATAATGAATCGGCTGAAATCATCCGCATATTCAATTCGGCTTTTGGTCCCCTGACCGGTAATAGCGATGACTACTATCCAGTTGAGCTGCGCGCAGAGATTGATGAAATCAATGCCTTCGTTTATGACAACATCAACAACGGCGTGTATAAATGCGGTTTTGCCATCACGCAGGATGCTTACGAAAAAGCATTCGAGAACCTGTTTGCAGCACTCGATACGGTGGAATCAAGGCTGGCCGGTCAGCGCTATCTGGTCGGCAATCGCATCACCGAGGCCGATTGGCGCTTGTTCACCACATTGATCCGGTTCGATGCCGTTTATGTCGGTCACTTTAAATGCAACCGCAATCGCATTGCCGATATGCCAAATTTGTGGGGCTATCTGCGCGATCTTTATCAACAGCCTGGCATTGCCGAAACGGTCAACTTCGAGCACATCAAACAGCATTATTATTATAGCCACGCAGCCATCAATCCGACCCGCATCGTGCCCAAAGGGCCGGAGCTGGATTTGAACCAACCGCATCATCGGGCGACCCTACAGGAGCAGATATGAGTAACCCCATTATTGCCGACAACAGACCCGTTAAAGTCAGTCTGAGCAAAGGACAGGAATATCATTTCTGCACCTGTGGCAGGTCAAAAAGCCAGCCATTCTGTGATGGCTCGCATGTCGGAACCTCATTTACGCCTCGTGTCATTGTCTCCGACGAGGAGCAGGAAGCCTGGTTATGCGCTTGCAAACATACGCGTAACACGCCTTTTTGCGATGGCTTACATAAACAGTTTTCTGATGATCAGGTGGGTGAAGAGGGGCCCGGCATCCAGGCAACAGAATCAGAGCTGCCAAGCGCTGTGCCGACTGCGGAGGAGCCGACTGTGGCCTTGATTCATCAGCTCGCCCGAGAGGGTTTATCCACACTGGGGCATCATGGCCCGATGACTTCAATGGGTGTTCCGCGCCATCAATTGCCGCATTGGGACGGGCTGCAAATCATGACTTCGCAGATGGCCAGTAAACCACTGATGGAAGATCAGGGCGTCGGCACGGAATTGATAATCGGGCCGGAAGGTAAGTTCTCAATAAGTTGAGGTAAAGGGTTGCCAAATTGCAAAAACCAAT
>CAZDWG010000128.1:0-4851 GCA_964509005.1 uncultured Zetaproteobacteria bacterium | reverse complement strand
ATACTTGCCAGCGTCCGATATTCATCGGTTGCATTCGTCCGGGCGGCGCACTGATGCCGGAAAGGAGTTCAGGGAGTTCCTTAAGGCGCGCATACTTTCCCGCAAGCAAGACCAGAGCGACTGCGGCAAGATTCTCGGCATGAAATTCCCCCACGGGAATATCTTCGACACAGACTTCGCCCGTTTCGCCTTCTCTGAAACACTTGAGCCGAAGCATACCGGGAAGTTCCTGCTCCCAGGCCAGCGCCAAGCCTTCACGATACAGGCCATGGCCATACCCCCATGCCGATAATGGCGCGCGGCGATGAACCTCATCATTATCCGCATTACAAATCACCGATCCACCATCCGCCTCTACCTGATGAACGAAACTCTGTTTAACGCTTGCATAAGCTTCAAAGCCACCGTGCGCCTGCAAATGATCATGTCCCAAATTGGTCCACACCGCCGTACGGAACGGAATACCCGCGGTACGTTGCTGAGCAATCCCGTGCGAGGATACTTCGCAGATGACGGTCGGTATGTTTGCATCCTGTGCCACCGCCAGAAGCCGGTGCAGTGTCAGCATGGAAGGCGTCGTATTGCCGATATCCAGGAAATGATCGGCATCCCTGATCCAGCCTAATGTTCCCACGGCCCATGCGTTCCCGGACTTGCGGGATATGGCCTCGCGCAGCATCCATGCTACACTCGTTTTGCCATCGGTGCCGGTGATGCCCATCACATGTACAGGCGTTTGTTCCGTGCCAAACCAGTGGCGCAGCAGATGGCCCGCCGCACCCATGTCCGGCAATGCCAGATGGGGCAACGCCACTTCAAGGGTCCGGCTTCCCACGGAGATGACCGCCGAGGCGCCCGCATCCTCCGCCTGATGAATAAATGTTTCCGCATCCTCACCCGCCATGGGCAGGCAAAGAAACGCATCTCCAGGCTGGATGCGGCGTGAGTCATCACATAACCCTCCCACCTTCGCATCGCCATGCAGCCACGCCCGGTTCTTCGCCAAATCGCTCAGAGACCGGGTGGAACGCCCGCTCATTTCAAGCAGTCGCATCCGCGCATCAATCACCTAGCCAGACCTCCAGCACGGAACCTGCATCTATTTGGCTTAAAGCCACCGGTTTTTGCCGCATCACCCAGCCACTGCCATGGACACGCAACTGATATCCTGAACGGAATGCCAGCTTGCGCACCTCACGCAGTGACAGGCCATACAATGAAGGAAGCGCCCCTTCCGCTCCCGTCCTGGATTCGGATGAATCGTGTATGGCAACAGCCACGCTCTGCCAGTGATGCGCGGGCTCGCGAGGGGGAACACCAAGGTAGGGCAATGCCGCAGCCGCGATATTGCGGAAAATCGGAGCGGCTACCTTGCCGCCATAGATGCTTTTCCGGGGCTCATCAACCATCACGGCGATCACCAGTTTCGGATGGGTAGCGGGGATGGCGCCCACAAACACTGCGGTAAATTTCCCTTTTGCATAACCGCCATGCCCGTCAGGCCTTTGTGCCGTGCCAGTTTTACCCGCCACGAGATAACCGGCGGGCACGGCCAGTGCTCCCGTACCTTCAGGGCTGGCCGCATGGACGAGCATTTGCATGACGCTATGAGCAATGTTTCCGGGCATGGCCCTGTATGACGCCTTATACGCATGATCCCGGATGATTTTCGGGGAAACATGCAAACCGCCATTGGCCAGAACGGAAAATGCCGCCGCGAGCTGTAGCGACGTAACGGCAACGCCCTGACCGAAGGCAATGGTGGCTGTTTCCACCGGCCCCCAGCGCTTCGCGGGGAGCAGTATGCCTGGAGATTCTCCGCTTATCCCAATCCCCGTTCGGCTACCCAGGCCAACCTCTTTCAGCATGTGGTGCAAGCGTTTGGGGCCCGTATCCAGCGCCAGCTTCGCAGCACAGATATTACTGGAGCGCGCCAGTATATTCGTCATGCTCAACCATCCATTCGGATGATCGTCGTGAATCACATAATCCGCCACTCTGAAATGACCTTCTTCACAAAAAAGAAGGGATGTTCGCCGCCAGCGGCCGGTTTCCAGCGCCGCCGCGATCGTAAAGGGTTTGAGTACCGATCCCGGTTCAAACATATCGGTGATAGCGCGGTTCCGCCATTTATCGGGGTGATAATGATGGAATTTATTGGGATTGAAACCGGGC
The DNA here is from genome assembly GCA_964509005.1 of uncultured Zetaproteobacteria bacterium. Classification (GTDB taxonomy): domain Bacteria; phylum Pseudomonadota; class Zetaproteobacteria; order Mariprofundales; family Mariprofundaceae; genus JAUZQZ01. The sequence goes on along the minus strand of CAZDWG010000128.1, from coordinate 2,676 downwards.
CAACTCACCATGGCCAGCACTGCGCCGTCACCCGGGCGCATGACCACCACCGAACCGCCCTTCGCGCCCTGGATGCGAACGCCTTCAGCCAATGCCGCATAGGCCAGACTCTGGATGGTGGCATCCAGATACAGCGAAACCGACCGCCCCGCTCTTGGCGGCGCCAGCCAGACGCCGCCGGGCAGGGAAACTCCGCGTGCGTCACGCCGCACCTGCATGCGTCCGGGTGATCCGGCCAGGCGCGCATCCAGGCTATACTCCAGACCTTCAAGCCCATGCCCATCCACGCCAACAAAACCAAGCAAATGCCCCGTAGCGGGTCCGAGCGGATTATAGCGACGCCATTCCATTTGCTGACGTACGCCGGAGATGTTCAGTGCCATCACACGTTTGGCGACTTCCGGCCTTATCTGGCGCGCTAACCAGACAAAACCGCGACGCCCATGCAAACGCCGTACTAATCCCGATTCCCGTATGCCCAATGCCTTCGCAAGCTCCCCGATACGGTCATGCGGCACCTCATTGGCTATGGCCGATATGGATGGAACCCGAATACTCTTGGCCAAAACCCGCCCGTGAATATCCACAATGGAACCGCGTGCCGCGGGCACGGAAAATTCCCGTTGTCGTTGTTTCCCCGCCAACTGCTGTAATTTGCTCGCCTGAAACCATTGCAGATCCACGGCACGAATCGCCAACAGAGCAAATCCCAGCGCCAGGATGCCGGTAATGGCCTCAATGCGGCGGCGAACGTAGATATCATCCCTTGCAGCCTTCATGGGTAGATCACCTGCATGGGTGTGGGCGCACGCATGCCCAGCCTCTCAACCGCCAGACGCCGTAAGCGCTCGGGACGGGTCAATGTCGCAAATTCGAGCGCCAACTGGCTGATTTCGCCATGGAGCGAATGCACCTCGCGCTGCACGGCGGTGTGTTGCCTGGCCAGTTCCAGCCGCTTGTGCGTCATCCCGATCTGCATCGCGGCCAGAAAACACGTCAACAGCAACAACAACGGCCACATGCGAATAGGGTTTCGCCTCAGATTCATTGTTTCTCAGCCACGCGCAGCCTGGCCGTGCGGCTACGCGGGTTATCGGTGCATTCACCCTCAGTCGGGCGCAACGGCTTTTTTTGCACCCAGCGCATAGTTGGAACTTTTCCACAGACACAAACAGGAAACTCCGGTGGACAGGTGCAGGGATGTACCCGAGCCTCAATCAAATCCCGCACCCGCCTGTCTTCACCGGAATGGAAGGAAATAACAACCAGACGCCCGCCAGGCGCCAAATGATTCATCGCCGCCCTGATTCCCGTTTCCAATTGACCCATTTCATCGTTCACCCAGATGCGCAATGCCTGAAACGTGCGCGTGGCCGGATGCGTATGTCCATATCTCGCCTGCCTGGGTACGGCATGAAAACACACATTCTCCAGATTCGCGGTGCGCATCAGCGTGCCCTTGTCCCGTTCACGCATGATAGCGCGGGCAATGCGCCCGGCATAACGCTCATCGCCATATTCGCGCAAAATGCGGGTAAGTTCGCGTTCACCCACATGCTCCAGACACTGCGCCAACGTTTCGCCGCCGCTGACATCCATACGCATATCCAACGGCCCATCCTTGCGAAAGGAGAAACCGCGGTCTGCATGGTCCAGTTGCGGTGAAGATACGCCGAGATCGAATCCGACGCCGTGAACGGTATCCCATTCCGCATCATCCAGGGCCATGTCCAGATCGGCGAATGGCCGATGCCGGATGCAAAAACGCGCATCCGCCGCCGCGAGCCGCTCTCCTTCGACAATGGCTTGCGTATCCCGGTCAAGCGCCAAAAGCCGCCCTTTGCCGGACAAACGGGCGAGCAAGCCCTGTGCATGGCCGCCACGACCAAACGTGGCATCCACGTAACATCCGTCCGGGTCCGTACAAAGAGCCCCCACAAAAGCATCAAGTAATACCGGGGTGTGCGTATGGACTTCCACATAGGTATCCACATCAGAGGCTCGGAGGGCCTTTCCTGAGGATGAGCAGGTCCTCCTTGATACAAACTTCCCGCCGCGCGATATCCCAAATCTCAAAATGACTGGCGCCACCGGCAAATAACACGGTTTTATCCAGCCCCGCGTGCTCGCGTAATGTAGCAGGCAACAGAATACGCCCCTGTTTGTCGGGGAGGCAGCTTACTGCGGGACTCACGACAAAACGCTCGTAGGCGCGGCGGTATTTATCATTGATATCCAGTCGGCGTATTGAAGCCAGCACGCTTCGCTCCCATTCCTTCGGTGGATAGGCACGCAGGCAGCCATCATAATCGCGCGTGATGATCATGCACTCATTCGCATAACGGGTGCGCAGCGTCTCACGGAAGGGAGCAGGAATATTGACGCGCCCTTTTTCGTCCATGCTGTTTCTATGCTCGCCCTGAAACATTTGCCTGGCCGCCTCCCCCTGTTCCCCGGCAAACAACAATCTCCTGCCGACAAATGGCTGCGGGATAATTCCCCACATTTACCCACTTTGCACCAATATTGACCATAAATCAACCCTTGTCAACCCAATTTCAGGGAAACAAAACCCCGCTGAGGCTTATCGGCACACTGGGCAACCATTTTAACTAACCTAGACTATTCATGAATCGCCATGATGATTGCGCCGGGCCTTTGTTCGCAACGGATTCC
>CAZDWG010000127.1:0-4873 GCA_964509005.1 uncultured Zetaproteobacteria bacterium | reverse complement strand
TAACGCTCACGCAAATTGGCTGATACGTGCCAGTCCGCCGCATGCGCCGCGCAACTGATTGATAAGATTGATAGAAATACCAACCTGAGCAGACAGCACATAACAGGATTCAATCGTGCTATTAACGGATATTTCATGTTTATCCCCTCTCCCCTGCTTTATCACCGTTTTCGTGCTCTGGATGAAACCGATGCTTGACACGGCCAAAACATATACGCAAAGTGCACCTTATTAAAGATATATTTTCATTGTATCTTTACGTGAGGGGCGAGATAGCACATGCGAATGTTTGGCATGGCGTATATTCCGCGTTTGGCATGGCGTATATTCCGCGTATCTAAGAGGAGGGTATGATTATGTTTAGTAGAGTTAGAGGGTTTGCTTTATTGTTCCTATTTTCATGCATGATGCTATCGACTGTATCCGCATGGGCCAAGCATTACGAATTCAACATGAGTATTGACGAAAGGACCATTCAGGTTGCACCGGATTTAAAATACAAGGTGTTCGCCTTTGACGGCCAGGTGCCGGGGCCGCTCATTCATGTGCGGGAAGGTGATGATGTCACCGTTCATGTGACCAACAATACGACTTTACCGCACACCATTCACTGGCACGGTTTTTATCAAACTGATAATTGGCAGAATGACGGCGTACCCGGCATTAGCCAGCCGGGACCGGGCATTAAACCCGGAACGACCTACACCTACCACTGGGTGGCCGAGAAGCCCGGTACGATGTGGTATCACTGTCATGTCAATGCCAACGAACACACCGGCATCCGAGGCATGTGGGGCCCTATCGTGGTGGATCCGAAGCACCCGACAGCGCTGGAAAAGAAGACCACCATGAATGCGATCATGATGTTAAGCAGTTGGGAGTCGGCCGCGGCTAACAAGTATGGCACAGGCGGCGGTCCGAACGACAAACGGAACTATTTTTCCATCAATGCCCGATCCTTCCCACTGGATCAGCCGCTTCGTGTGAAACACGGTGATTTTGTGCGGGTGCGCTTTATCGGCGTCGGTAACAGTATACATGCCATGCACAGTCACGGCCACGATATGTTGGTCGCCTTCAAGGACGGCCTGCCGATCAAGAATCCATATTATGTGGACACCCAGTTGGTTATCCCCGGCTCCCATAACGACGTGTTCATCAATATGACCAACCATGCCGGCCGCTTCATCTTCCATGACCATATCGACTATCAATCCACCAACAACGGAAAGTTCCCCGGCGGTGCGATCACGATCATTGAATATAAAGGAACTCCCAAGGATGACTGGTATGTCTGGAGGAACATAAAATACAATCCGGATTTCTTCTACAACGAGTCTATGAAAAAAGGCTATGGCAAGTTTGACCAACCCTTCTTCAGGGGCCAGCCGCTTGAACGCAAGCATCATCATCGCCATCACCGCAAGTCGAACTGATCCATGAAACAATGGCTCACCGTATCCATCCTGTTCGGCATTCTTTGCCTCCTCTCTCCGTTAGCTCATGCCGGAGAGGATGGAATGTCCATCCTGAAGTCACGATGCGAGGTCTGTCATAATCTGACAGGCCCCGCACCGACAACGCTTAAAGCATTGTGGGCGCGTAAGGGGCCGGATTTGTTTTATGCCGGTAACAAGTACCGACGTGACTGGTTGGTGGCATGGCTACAAAAGCCGGTACGCATTCGCCCGGCGGGAGAGTTTTATCGTCAGCATATCAAGCCGGGACCAAAGCGCGATATGGTGGATCAATCCACATTGAAACCACACTTGGCCCTATCTGCATCCGATGCGAACGCTGTAGCCGATACGCTGATGACACTCAAGGCGCATAGCGACCTGATTGCCAAGGAGAAGCTGGTCCCCGGTTCATCACCCTTGGGACAAATGCTGTTTGAAAAAATTTACGGTTGCATGGCCTGTCATCAGGACGAGCCCGACTACGGCGGCATGTCCGGACCCGAACTTTATACGGCAGGTAAACGTCTACAGCCAAAATTCATGTTAAGCTATATCAGAAGCCCGCAAGCGTGGGATCCGAAGATATGGATGCCCAACAAGCATGTGCCAGAGGCCAATATTCAGAAACTGGTCAATTATCTTATTGAGCTTTCCAAGGAGGATTTCAGTGACGATAACTAAAATTCTGGCGCTCATTGGCATGGCAATGATGCTTGCGCCTGCGGTGGCCATGAGCCGGGAAACGGCGCATGACAACTACAATACCTACTGCGTGCAGTGTCATGGCATGCAAGGCAACGGCATGGGTGTCAACATCAGGGATATGTCCGTTCAGCCCCGGGATCATACCGATGCCAAGGCCATGAGCGCACGTAGCGATGATGACTTATTCAAGGTGATCAAGGAAGGGGGACTGTCCGTCAGTAAGTCCGCCCTGATGCCTCCATGGGGCAGCACCTTTACCGATAGCGAGATCCATGGTCTCGTTAAATATCTCCGTAAGTTATGTAAATGCAAACACGGGGGTTGAACTGTCGCGAACGTTTCGTGGCAGCATTAAAAGAGGAGGGTAATCTATGAGGTTATTCAAAATAAGTATTACATCGTGCGCGATCATTGCCATGATGATGGTTGTCGGCTCCCCGACGGCTATAGCTAAAACGGTCAAGGTACACCTGACCGCGCAGGAAACCACTGTTGTGATTGACAACAAGGGAACTAAATATGCGGCATGGACCTATAATGGCACCATTCCGGGGCCTCTTGTTCGTGCTACCATTGGCGATACGATTGACTTTACATTGACCAATCCGAAGACCAACAAGAATTCGCACTCCATTGACTTTCACGCAGCTCAGGTGGATGTATTGAAGGAATTCGCGCCAGTCAAACCCGGCCATTCCAAGCATTTCAAGTTCGTGCCCCATTATCCGGGTGTGTTCATGTACCACTGTGGCTCAAGCCCCATGGCAGAGCACATTGCCCGCGGCATGTATGGCACCATCATCATTGATCCGAAGCATTATACCAAGGCATTCCCCAAGCCGGATCGTGAATATGTACTGGAGGAAGGTCAATACTTCCCCAATGCTACCGATGCCAAGGCCATGATTGAGAACAGGGGTTGGACCGCAAGTCTCATCAACGGCAAGATATTCCATTACGATCCGGTCCACGATCCAAATGCAACTGAAGTGCTGATGTCCAAACCCGGCGAGCTGGTGCGCATCTTTTTTGTCAACGCCAATATCAACATGCCGGTGGCTTTCCACCCCATTGCGGGCATCTGGGCGCGCGTTTATCCGAGCGGCAACCCGAAAAATGTGATGTATGGCATTCAGACCTACAATGTAGCAGTGGCTGAAGGCGATATATTCGATATCAGATCACCGAAGGGTCGCGTTACCAACAATGCTATCGTGGATCATACCATGAGTGCGGCATTGCGCGGCGCCATCACCATCCTGATGAATCGTCCCGATGCGGACCCCAAGCTGGGTAGAGGAAAATATATCCTGCTCCGCTAACGATTGCTTATGTCGGAAAGAAGGAGGGGGCATTTGCTCCCTCCTTTTATGTTAAACCTGGATCCTGCAAGTGATCGCACACACATAGCGCAACCCCTTGATTCATCTAGCATATCGAAAAAACATTCATCACCAATAAGGTGACAACATGTTTTTTCAATACGCTATATAAACCCATGTCTTACACTCTGCATGCACGATCACTTGCAGGATCTAGGTTAAAATTCTCCCGGAGGAACAATCTCTTTTGTTTGCAATAGCTGTATTCAGCATTAGCATGGGTCATCGTGCCGACCCCCGTTTTCATGATGAATGATGTTGTCTGGATTGATGTGTATGTCATATAGACCATCGTTTCCCTGCATCCTCCTGCTCGCGGGTCTGTTCGCGGGCTATTCCGCTGCCCCGGCGTATGCGGAAAATAGTGGCATGAAACTGCTCAAACACCGTTGTGCATCTTGCCACAACCTGACAGGCCCCGCACCGCGCACGTTGGCTGGCCTGCGATCACGCAAGGGGCCTGATATGTTCTACGCCGGTGATAAATACCGCCGCGAATGGTTGCAGAGCTGGTTGAGACATCCGGTACGAATACGTCCGGCAGGTATGTTTTACGCTACTCGCGTAAAAACCGGAGTACAGGCGGATGTAGTAAATTCACCGAAGCTGCAAGCGCACATGGCGCTCAATGCAAGCGATGCATTGCTCGCGGTGGATGCGCTGATGCAACTCAGGTCGAACACGCTCAGGGTCAATGCGCTTTTACATCAGCGGAAAGGGATGATTCTAGAGGTGCTGCCGCGTGGCCGCATGTTGTTTAACCACGTCTATGGATGTATTTCCTGCCATCAAACTGCCCCGGGACATGGCGGTTTGTCTGGACCGGAGCTGTATTCAGCGGGAAAACGCATGACGAAAGCCTTCATACGCAGTTATATTCGCAGTCCACAATTATGGGATCCCAAGGTGGGGATGCCGAATATTCATGCCTCCGGGGAAAATATTGAGAAATTGACAGCTTATATCGAGAGCCTCTCCGGTAGGGGACGGAATTTATGACAGATGAGCCTCTTGCAAAACTCGTGAGCGGTGATCGGCTTCCCCACTTTAGCCCATTTCCGCGCTGGAATTTCGGTCCATGGAAACACCATGCACCTCATTCCATCCCGAAAATGGACTCAAAGTGGGATTGCCGCTCATCCACCCAGAGTTTTGCAAGAGGTTCAGATGAGATCATGTCATGGTTTAGAAGGGCAGTGCTGTTATGCGCGTTCATTCTGCTACTGGGTGGCGGTATGCCATACGCGTTTGCCAAACATGTCCTTGTGTCGTTCGTTGTCGTTGAAGGGCATGTCGTCATTTCCAATGATGGGGAAATCTATCCAT
>CAZDWG010000126.1:0-4884 GCA_964509005.1 uncultured Zetaproteobacteria bacterium | reverse complement strand
AGATGAAGCAAGAGCTTGCGCTATGTATGTGCAAACACTTGCAGGATCTAGGTATCATTTTCCATAGACACGGGGTCTCAGGTAATGGTCTATAAGGGGTACGGCGCAATTCATCAGCAGGATGGAGAACATCACGCCTTCCGGGTAACCGCCGAAGGTGCGTATATTCCATGTAAGGATACCGCAACCGATGCCAAACACCAGTTGCCCATGCGGCGTGACGGGTGATGTGACCGGGTCCGTTGCCATAAAGAAGGCGCCCAGCATCAGCCCTCCGGCCAACAGGTGAAAGAGCGGCGGGGCGAAGTGTTGCGGGTTGATCTGATTGAAGATGAGCGCCAGCACACCGACCGTGACGATAAATGAAACGGGGATTTGCCAGGTGATGGTATGCCGCGCCAGCAGATAAATGCCACCTAGAAGCAAGGCCAGCGTGGAGGTTTCGCCCAGGCTTCCCGCTTCCCGTCCGAGAAAGGCGTCCAGATAGCTGTAATCATAGCCGTGCAAGGCCTGCATGACGCCGATACCCCGGCTCCACTGCGTTTTGACATGGCCCAGAGGGCTGGCCATGCTGATAGCGTCCAGACCCTGATGCAGCGATGCGGGCCCCAGCCAGAACAAATGCCAGCATTGGGAGAAATCATAAAGATTTACCAATGGCGTACCGGTATGCATGGGAATGATCCATGCTGTCATGTTGAGCGGGAAGGAGATCAATAGCACGACCCGCGCCGCCAACGCCGGGTTGAACGGGTTGTGCCCCAAACCACCATAAACCTGTTTGGAAATCACGATGGCAACGATGCAACCGATCAACGGCATCCACCACGGCACATAGGCGGGCAGTGTGAGCGCCAGGAACAGACCGGTCAGTGCCGCCGATCCGTCGCCCAGCGGAGACAGGGACCGGTCCATCAGTTTGAGACAAAACATTTCGGTCAGCATGCATCCGCCCATGCAAAGCACCATCAGGAACAGGGCCAGCCAGCCGAACAGATAGACGCTGACCACCGTAGCCGGCGCCAGCGCCAGCATAACCGAAAGCATGTTGGCGCGAATCGTGTCGCCGCCATGGGCATGCGGTGAACTGATTAAGCCCGAAGGATTCATGCGTTTTCATCCCCACGGCCCTGACCGGGCTTTTGATCTGCTTCGGCGGCAGGTTTCTTCTCGACCTTATCGGCGGCGGCGACCTTCTGCCGATGCTTCACTCTGGAACGCCGTGCCGCACGCTCGGCCTGCTCCCGCGCCAGACGATTGTCACGCGCCTCGCTTCGCGCCTTGGAAACCTCGGCAAATGAACGTTCTTTTTCAATCTTTGCAACCTGGCCTTTGGCGTAGCGAAAATAATGCACCAACGGAATATGCGAGGGACAAACGTAACTGCAACACCCGCATTCGATACAGTTAAATAAATCATATTCCTGACCGCGGTCAAATTGATCGTGACGGCAGTGCCAGGCCAGCTCATTGGGTACCAGCCCGACCGGACATACTTCCACACAATGGCCGCAGCGAATGCAGGGCTCTTCCACGGCTTGCTCGCTGTAGAGCGTGTCCCGTTTCATGGCCAGCAGGCCATTGGTTGATTTTACGACCGGAACATCCGCTTTTGGCAGGCGTTCGCCCATCATCGGACCACCATGGATGATATGCGCATCATCCATGTCATGCAGACCGTGCAGCGAAAACAGGAAGGGAACGGGTGTTCCGATGCGGACGCATATATTTCCGGGTTCCGGCACCCCGTCACCGCTTACCGTTACAATTCGCTCGGTGAGCGGCTGCCCCAGACATACGGCATCATGAATGGCTTTGGCGGTGCCGACATTGTGGCAAAGCATACCAATGTGCAAGGGTAAGCGCCCATCCGGAATTTCACGGCCCGTCAGTGCCTTGATGAGCTGTTTTTCACCGCCTTGCGGATAGCGGGTCGGCAACACGCGAATGTCTATATGACCGGTACCCGTTCCACCTGCGTCAGACAGGGCTTTGCGCATCATGTCCGCGGCATCCGGCTTGTTATCTTCAATGGCGATGATGCCGCGTTTTGCGTGGACCGCATGCATGATAATGTCCATGCCGCGCAGGATTTCCTGCGTTTTTTCCAACATCAGACGGTGGTCATTGGTGAGGTACGGCTCGCATTCAATACCGTTCAGGATCACGGTGTTGATCGGATGGCTCTGATCCCTGACTATTTTAATAAAGCTGGGAAACACCGCGCCGCCCAGGCCGACAATACCGCAAATGCGAATCCGCTCGCGAATCAGGGAGGATTCCGTATTGCGGTAGTCTGTTATGGGGTCAAGGCTCTCATCCCGTTTGTCCTCGCCATCCGGTTCGATAAAGATACATGGTCGTCCCATACCGGATGGGTGCGGTATGGGGTGCTCTTCAATCTTGACGATTGTACCGGAGGCAGGCGCATGCACGGATGCGGATACATAACCCTGGGATTTGGCTATTTTCTGCCCGAGCAGCACGTAATCACCCACATCCACCAGCGGTGCGCACGCTTCACCGATGTGTTGCTTGAGCGGTAGAATGAGTACTGGCGGCAACGGACAGGCACTGATCGCCGATGCTGCCGTAAGCTTGTATTCAAGCGGGTGTACGCCACCGGGAAAGGTTCTGGAAGGCGCGCGTTTTGAGCGTTCAAGCAGGCTACGCAGCATGTTCACGCTCATTTTTCTCCTGTTTGCGGGCGGATGGCGCCGACCATGCCCATTCTTCCAGAATCTCGGGTTTAAGCACCATATCAATACAATCCACCGGGCAAGGCTCCACGCACAACGTGCATCCCGTACAATGATCCTCAATCACGGTGTGATACTGTTTCGGTGCTCCAATGATGGCGTCCACCGGACAGGCCTTGATGCACAGTGTACATCCGATACATTCATCCTCGCGGATAAAGGCCAGCATGGGTGGCGCGGCTTCCTCCTCAACCTCTTTCGGTTCCACGCCCATCAAGTCCGCGATGGCCAGCATGGCGCGCTCGCTTCCGGGGACGCAGTGATTGATCTCCGTCTCACCCCGTGCGACGGCTTCCGCGTAGGGCTTGCAACCGGGATACCCACATTGACCGCATTGCGTCTGGGGCAGCACGGCATCAATTTTGTCCACCATGGGGTCGCCCTCGACATGGAAAGCGCGTGAGGCTAATGCCAGCACGATACCCGCGACCAGTGCCACGCCTCCCAAACTCAATATTGCCGCCAAAATACCCATGGTCGGGGATTGAACCTCCTAGAATCAGTTCGTCTGATTCCTCAGGTTTTTACCAATCCGGAAAAGCCCATGAAGGCCAGACTCATCAAGCCCGCCGTAATCAGCGAGATAGCCGACCCTTTGAAGGCCGTTGGCACCGGCGCCTTTTCGATGCGCTCCCTCAACCCCGCGAACAACAAGAGTACCAGGGCAAACCCAAGCGCGGAGCCGAATCCGTACAATGCCGATGTCATGAAGGTCTGCTCCTTTTGAACGTTGAGCAGCGCCACGCCGAGAACCGCGCAGTTGGTGGTAATCAGCGGCAGGAAAATTCCCAGCGCCTGATAAAGTACGGGGCTGGATTTGTGGACCATCATTTCGATGAACTGTACCAGCACAGCGATAATCAAAATGAAGAAAATAGTTTGCAAGTACAGCAGGTCGTAAGGAACCAGAATATATTGTTGTACCAGCCATGATGCGGTAGAAGCCAGCGTCATCACGAACAACACAGCCAGAGACATACCCGCCGCTGTTTCCAGCTTGTTGGAAACGCCGAGGAACGGGCAGATACCGAGAAATTTGGTGAGGACGAAATTATTCACCAATACGGAAGATAACAGAACTAACGCAAATTCACTCATTGCCGCAGGCTACTGCAAATCGGAAAGGGTCATGGATGCAAACGCTTCGCGGCATCCCGGCCGTCGGCCAAGCCAGAGTCGGGTCAGAAAAAAGGATACCTGTTTCAGGTAAAACAACACCACTATCATCGGAATGAGCGAGACGGCTTCCATCCAGAACAAATACGACAAGCTAGAGGAGTATAGCAGTGAGGAATAGGTAAAGAGATACACGCATAGCATAACTGTAATGATGGAGCCGAGCGTTATAGCAATCTTTTCCCTGGTTTTTCTGATGGTTTCGAGCGCCTTGCTCGGATCGTTTCGGGACATGTGTCTACGCTCCTGTTGCATGGATTTTCCAGACGGCGGCGGATACTAACCTGTTGTCTTTCATTTGGGCAACGAAGACGACCTCCGCTCACAAGCCTGCAAGTGGCTCAATCCCTGAAGTTTACGAATGTCACCGGTCGGTCGGTATCCACACCCCTGATCAGGGCCATGACAGCCTGTAAGTCGTCACGTTTCTTGCCGGAAACCCGTATTTGATCGCCCTGGATGGCGGTTTGCACCTTCATCTTTTCCTGTTTAATGGTCTTGACCACTGTTTTGGCCAGTTCCTGGCTGATACCCTGTTTAATACTCAGAATTTGGCGTTTCGTGCCGCCGCTGGCATCCTCAACCTCGCCATATTCGAGGCATTTCGGGTCCAGATTTCTGCGCACCAGCTTGGCACGCAGAATTTCAGCTACGGTATTCAATTTGTAGTCGTCATCGCCGATGATGGTGATACCCTCATCACTCCCTTCATCATTCAATGTGATGCTTGCTTTGCTCCCCTTGAAATCGTAGCGCGTGACGATTTCCTTATGCGTCTGATTGACCGCATTGTCCATTTCCTGCATGTCGGTTTCGCAAACCACGTCAAAGCTGGGCATGAAATTCTCCTGTGGGATTATATCCTGAACTATTCATGGTAACTACTCAGCACCTCTATGGATTGGTTGTCATTGCGAGGAGGAACGACGAAGCAATCTCGTATTTCCAC
>CAZDWG010000125.1:0-4885 GCA_964509005.1 uncultured Zetaproteobacteria bacterium | reverse complement strand
TGGGCCAAAGTGGGGAAGCCGATCACCGCTCACGAGTTTTGCAAGAGGCTCACTATATTTATATATGTGTACCGAACTCCTGATTCTTAGCCGTGTGGCTAATTTCATTCAGAAACGTCTCGCCGTAGCGGGATAGCTTGGTCTCGCCGACGCCGGAGATACCCAGCATCTGGCCTTTGGTAGCGGGTTTGACAATGGCCATTTCGATGAGCGTCTTGTCCGGGAAGATAACGTAGGGCGGTACGTTCTGTTCCTTTGCCAGTCTGCTCCTGAGCGTACGCAGTGTTTCGAACAGTGGTTGATCCTGAGGTGACAGTGCTTGTAGTGGAATCCGCACGGATGAAGCGGACTTTTTCTTCTGCGATTTCGATGGCTTGCGTAATTTTCTTAACATGACCGTTCGTGGTGTTTCGCTGCGTTTGAGCAGTGGCCAGGCATTCTGCGTCAGCTTAAGTACGCCATAACCCTCCGTATCGGTGGCCAGATAACCGTGGGCGATCAGTTGGCGGAAGATACCGCGCCACTCCGGTCCGCTATGTTCACCGCCGATATTGAAAGTAGAGAGTTTGTCGTGTCCATTGCGGATGATGCGCTCATCGTCCTTACCGATAAGAATATTGATGACGTACTGTGTACCAAACCGTTCATGTGTACGATAGACGCAAGATAACGCCTTCTGGGTGGCCATGGTGGCATCCCATGTTTCGGGGGGATTGGTACAATTATCGCAGTTGCCGCAGGGCGCATCCAAGGTTTCGCCAAAGTAGGCCAGCAGCGCCTGACGTCGACACGTGATCAGTTCGCACAGCCCCAGCATGGCATCTGTTTTTTGTAGCATCACCCGTTTGAATTGTTCATCGGCATCACTGTTTTCCGTGAATAGTCGCAGGTTGATCACATCCTTCAAACCGTAGGTCATCCAGGCATTGGACGGGAGACCATCGCGGCCAGCACGCCCCGTTTCCTGGTAATAGGCTTCGATATTCTTTGGCAGATTCATGTGGGCGACAAAGCGCACGTCCGGTTTATCAATGCCCATGCCAAAAGCAATGGTAGCGACGATGATCAGGCCATCCTCGCGCAGGAAACGCCGCTGGTTGCGTGAGCGCACATTCTGCTCCAGTCCTGCATGATAGGGCAGGGCGACGCGCCCCTTTTCGCTCAACCACATGGCCGTGGCCTCAACATTCTTGCGGGTCAGACAATAGATGATACCGGCATCATCGGCGTGATTCCGTTCAATGAAGTTCCACAGGTTGTCGCGGCTGTTGCCGCTTTCCGCAATGGCATAATGGATATTGGGGCGGTCAAAGCTGTTGACGAATACCCTGGCCTTTTGCAGCGCCAGTTGTTCGATAATTTCGCCGCGTGTGCGCTGGTCGGCCGTAGCCGTGAGCGCGATACGAGGCACCTTGGGATAACGTTGGTGTAGCATGGATAACTGCTGATATTCCTTGCGGAAATCGTGTCCCCATTGGGAAACGCAATGCGCCTCGTCAATGGCGAACAGGGCGACTTCACACTGGCCGATGAGATGTAACATGTGTTCGCTCAGTAAACGTTCGGGTGCCAAGTATAACAGGTCAAAGCGACCTGCCAGAAAATCCTTTTCAATTTCCCGCTGGGTTGCCGGACGCAGCGTTGAGTTCAGGAAAGCGGCCTTGATCCCCAGTTGTTGCAGGGCATCGACCTGATCCTGCATCAAGGCGATGAGAGGAGAAATAACAATGGCCGTACCGCTACGAATCAGGGCGGGGATCTGGAAGCAAATGGATTTTCCGCCACCTGTCGGCATCAAGGTCAACGCGTCGTGTCCGTTGATTAATGTATCAATAATCTCTGCCTGATGATGGCGGAAATTATCATAACCGAAGGTTGATTTCAGAATGTGACGCGCCTGTTTCATGCCTTGTCCCATAACTCTGTTACGTTATGTTCGCTTTCTCCACATCATCCCTTAACGCCCGTCCGCTTCCAGATAGAGATAGCTAAGGCCGGCATCAATGTCAGCACCGCTGTTTTTGTCGGTGATCGGTTGCAGGAGGATACTTCCGTCGTTTTTTTGGATGGGTGCGCTGTTGCCAACGGAAAGGCCAAAGATTGCTCCACCGCCCACTCCCGAATACTTGCCAGCCAATTGATGCGTCCCCGGTTTGAAATGCTTGGCGACCACCGAATACCTAATGTCTTTACGGTTGTCGATACCGACGTTGATACCGAGTTCGATGCCTGTTTCACCTTTGTAGCGCTCAATTGGACCACCACCCGTCGGGTTGAATGTGCAGCGGATATCTTTCGTCGAGTGAATCAGCAGATCAAGGCCGGAGTGAGGCACAGTTTTACAGACCAGTGTGCCAACAATATTCAGAGCCCCCATGTTTTCGTCAACGGGGTTCCTGACCTCGTTGGCAAGAGTGCTGCCGATGGGAAACAGCAGTGCTGTCAAGCATATTCCCGCAAGTGTTCGATTCATGGTTTTCTCCTTCGGTTACTTATAGCCGCCATGTGTTTCTCGCGCTTTACCAGCTTGCATGATTCACAAATACTGCCGCGCCCTTGATTGTTCCTTTGTCCGCTCTGGTAGAACGACGCAATAGCAAGCCTATGGCGTTCTTTCTGCCTTGGGAAGAGGGCAATCATATCGACATCAATGGTTCGCTGGCACGCTTTGCGGTGGCAACGGTTTCCCACTGCATGACCTCAGCCTTTGACAAAACGTTCCGAACGTTTGATGATACAAGGTATGCGGCAGGGGTTATTCATCATGATGTTCATACTGGCGGCTTGTGCGACGAGCCCGCCGGTTCAGGAAATGGCTGCCGCGCGCTCGGCTATCAGTATAGCCAAAGACATTCCCGATGGCGGGGCTGAATCCGCCGCATCGTTAAAGAGCGCGGAGCAGGCACTGGCGGAAGCTGCGCACTCCATTGATGAAGAAAACTATGAAGGGGCGCGCCGTCTGGCAGTGAAAGCCAGACGAAAAGCCCAAATGGCGGCAAAACTCAAACAGAAAGGGCAGTAATCATATGAGCCACTCGAATATCCAGGCGCCTGAATTCGGCGAGAAAATCACCATGAATAAAGGTGGAACATTACATGTGCCGGACCAGCCGGTCGTGAGCTTTATTGAGGGTGATGGTATTGGGCCGGATATATGGCGCGCTACGCAGCGCATCCTTGATGCGGCGGTGGAAAAGTCTTATGGCGGCAAACGTAGAATTGCCTGGATGGAGGTGTATGCCGGTGAAAAGGCCTGGAATCTCTATGATCGAACGGATGATGCGTGGCTGCCAAAAGAGACTCTGGATGCTTTTCGTGAGTATCTGGTGGGTCTCAAAGGTCCGTTAACCACACCCATCGGGGGTGGCATGGGTTCATTGAACGTAGCGATTCGGCAAACGCTGGACTTGTATGTCTGTTTGCGGCCCGTGAAGTATTATGCGGGCGTACCATCGCCGGTCAAGCATCCTGAATATGTGGATATGGCTATTTTTCGAGAGAATACCGAGGACATCTATGCCGGAATCGAATGGCCGGAAGGATCCCCTGAAGTCAAAAAAGTGATTGATTTCCTGCGGGATGAAATGAACGTCACCAAGATTCGTTTCCCGGAAACATCCGGTATCGGTATCAAGCCGGTTAGTCGTGAAGGGACGGAGCGTCTGGTGCGTGCGGCGATCCAGTATGCCATTGAGCACAAACTTAAATCAGTCACCCTTGTCCACAAGGGTAATATCATGAAATATACGGAGGGAAGCTTCCGTAACTGGGGATATGGACTGGCCAAACGTGAGTTTGATGCGCAGGAAATGGACGGCGGTCCGTGGTGTAAATTACCAAACGGAATCGTTATCAAGGATGCGATTGCGGATATCGCATTGCAGCAGGTTCTGACGCGCGCCAAAGAGTTTGATGTTATTGCCACGCTGAACCTGAATGGCGATTATTTATCCGATGCCCTGGCGGCTCAGGTTGGTGGCATTGGCATTGCGCCGGGCGCGAACATTAACTACGACACGGGTTGTGCGGTCTTTGAAGCAACCCACGGAACGGCGCCGAAATATGCCGGCAAGAATATGGTGAATCCTTCATCCATGACACTGTCCGGAGCCATGATGCTCCGCTATATGGGATGGGATAAAGCGGCGGATATGATCGAGAAAGGTATCACCGGGGCCATCGCCGCGAAAACGGTAACCTATGATTTTCATCGTTTGATGAAGGGCGCGACCAAACTTTCCACATCGGAGTTTGGCGACGCGGTGATTGCGCATATGAGTACTGAAAACGGCGGCGGACGTCATGAGGCTGATCAGTACGATCAACTGGCGGCCCGTTTCAAGGAACTATTTGATGCTGGAGCGGAAAAAAGCAGTGAATTTGCTCAGGCCGCGCTGGAAAAAGCACGCCAGCAATTAACGGCTGCTGGTGCGTTCAGTGAAGAGAAGGGGCAAAAACTCAAGGGTTTTATGGAGCGTGATTTTACGCAACTGGCGGGGTCCATGCGCGATGAAGCGCGTGAGCGGTTGAATCCGGCGCGTCTCGGTGCGGGTGCGTTGGCGTCCATTTCTTCACTCTTGCATGCAGCCAGCTCTGCTTTGTCCGATGTGGCTGGTCGCGCTGAAAAGGGGCTTCTCTGTCGTTCAGGTGAGGTCACCAGCGCGGGTACGCTTACATGCATTTCCTGTGGGCATGACATTCATATGAAGAGGACAGGGCGCATACCACCGTGCTCGAAGTGCCATGCCACGGAATTCAAGAAGAGTTATTGATGATGACTTCGTAAAGAAGTCATCAGAGCGCCCATGGATGGGCGCGCAAATCAATGGCTTGGTAAATATTCGGCTAGGCCGTTTTACTGAGTTTCAGTCAGTTTATTTTTGTA
>CAZDWG010000124.1:0-4955 GCA_964509005.1 uncultured Zetaproteobacteria bacterium | reverse complement strand
TGAAAGGTTTTGACATCCTGTTAGCGGAGCTTATACTCCGCCGCCTCTTGAAAAACGAGCCTGTTATGTAGCTTTTAAAGTGAATGGAGTGATACGCATGCGAACTTGGACTTATCGTCCCGGCAGTATTAAACGCGATTGGTATGTCATTGATGCCAGGGATCTTGTGCTTGGCCGTCTGGCAACGAAAGTCGCCGGCATTCTTCGTGGCAAACACCGCCCGCAATATACACCTCATGCCGATTGCGGCGATCATGTGGTGGTTATTAACGCAGAGAAAATTCGCGTGACCGGGCGCAAGGAAGTACAGAAAGTTTACCACAGACACAGCGGCCATCCAGGCGGCTTAAAAAGCATCACGCTGGAGAAACAACGCGAAAAATACCCGGAGCGCATCATTGAGGCGGCAGTCAAGGGTATGCTGCCGAAAAATTCGCTGGGCCGGAAGATAATCAGAAAAATGAATGTTTATGCAGGCGGCGAGCACCCTCATGCGGCGCAACAGCCCAAACGCATGAGCCTAGATTAAGCGAGGAACAAACAGATGGCAGAATCTATGTATCGTGGTACGGGACGCCGGAAAAGTAGTGTGGCGCGCGTTATCATCCAACCCGGTAGCGGCAAGGTCGAGGTCAATGGGCGTGATGTCAGTCACTATTTTCCGGTAGAGATCGTCCGCCAGCATGCGCTTTCACCACTTGCCCTGACCCAGTTGTCCGGACGGCTGGATGTGCGCGTTAAAGTGCAGGGCGGCGGCATTAGCGGCCAGGCGGGCGCGGTTCGTCATGGTCTGGCGCGTGCGATCATCGAATACGATGTAGGCCTGCGCCCGCAAGTTAAAGAGGCGGGCATGCTCACACGCGATGCGCGCAAGGTGGAACGTAAAAAATATGGCTTGCATAAAGCGAGAAAGGCACCTCAGTTCTCCAAGCGCTGATTCGCAACGACTCAGTCCAACCTCGCTGAGTACTATTTCCAACAGGAAGGCTTCGGCCTTCCTTTTTTATTGATGCCGCGGTTACGATGCGTAATATAGCCGCATGATGAAAACTTCAGTTGCAGTCCTGGGTGCTACCGGCTATGCCGGAAGCGAGTTGATCCGGCTTATTGAAGGTCATCCGTATTTTGTTATCAGACACCTCGCGGCCCATACTCAGGCGGGTAAGAAGGTATCTGAGGTATTACCCGGCATCAGTGGTCCAACATCGACGATGGCACTGACCGCCTCTGATGCTCCGATTCCGGATGACGTGGAACTCGTATTTGTGGCTCTGCCGCATGGCGCCGCGGCACGAAGCGTAAAGATGGCACTGGATACTGGAAAAAAGGTCGTCGATCTCTCCGCTGATTTCCGCCATCGGAGTGCTGCTACATACAAAACCGCGTATGGGCTTGATCACCCGTGCCCGGAACTATTGAAAGAAGCGGTGTTTGGCCTGACTGAATTCTCCAGAGCCGATCTGATCAACGCTAGGCTGGTCGCCAATCCGGGCTGCTATCCAAGCTCTACCCTGCTGCCACTGGTACCGCTGCTTAAAGCTGGTGTTCTCGATACGAACCATATCATTGTAGATTCAAAGTCCGGCGCATCCGGCGCTGGCAGAGGTGAAAAAACGGATTTACTGTATTGTGAAGTCAACGAAAGTGTGCGGGCCTATGGCCTGCCAAGGCACCGGCATACGTGGGAAATGGAGGAATGGGCCGAAGGCTTTTCGGGCGAGGCTGTATCCGTGCAGTTCGTACCGCATATTTTACCCATGACACGGGGTATGCTCAGCACGCTTCACCTTTTCGGCCAAAGCCCGGAGCACTGGCATGCCATACTGGAACAGGCATTTATGAGTGAACCTTTTGTGCGCGTGTTGCCGGAAGGCTCCTTGCCTTCAACCGGGGGAGTAAACGGCAGCAACCGTTGCGACATCGGATTGGTAGCCACTGGGAAAAACACCGCCGTAGTGATCAGTTGCCTGGATAATCTACTCAAGGGTGCCGCCGGACAGGCCGTGCAGAATGCCAATATCATGTTTGGCCTTGATGAATCGTCGGGCCTGAGCGCACAGGCTATCTGGCCTTAACCTGCATCATTCATGAATCGCCGTGAAGATTGCGCCGGACCTTTGTTCGCAACGGATTCCAAGGAAGGAGACCGTAGCCATGCATACGGACGACCGACGAGGGATTCGGTGCGGACAAAGGAACAAGCAAGGGCGCGGCAGTATTTGTGAATAATGGAGGTTAATTGAGCATGTTTCGAAGGTTACTGCGCCAACTTTTCAAGCGATACCAGTTGATCGTGCTGGAGCCACGAGAAGGACGCAGGGTGCGCAATGTGCGCATCAACCTCGCCGCAGTGATGGCGCTTGCCCTGCTCATCTCGCTCGGCTCTGCGGCCATGGCCTGGTTTTATGTGCCACCACGCGCCGTAGCAGGGCTCCCTTCAGCCCGCTATGATCAGTTGCAACAGCAACAGCGGACCCTGCGTGGCCGGTTGGCTACCATGAATGGCGAGTTTACGCTTGCCAGAGCGCAGGTGGATGGCCTCAAAAACGAACTTCTGTCCAGCCAGCGGCATAGCGAAGCATTAAAACAGAGACTAAACATCTATGTAAGTATCCTCAGAGCGCGTAAATCAGGCGGGGTGCATATTCTGCGCGCCACGGCCTATATGCAGGACCATACAACCCTACATTACAGCCTTGTGCTGGTGAAAGGCGGCAACTATCCGCGCAGCGTCAGCGGCAGCATACATATCACCGCGTTGGACAATAAAGGACAAAAACTATTGCTCAGACTGGGCAAGAATACAAATGGATTGCCATATCGCATGGATACTCACATCTTTCTTGATGGAAAAATTGCATGGCGCCAGGACTGGCAACCCTCAGCACTGCGCATCACGCGGCTGAATGTTAAGGGTGAAAAACGCGCCCAGGTGGAAGTAGAATTAAACCCAGACCCTGCGAGTGTTCGCACACACATAGCGCAACCCCTTGATTCATCTGGCGCATCGAAGCAGCTTCCCACTATCGGGGAAAAGGGAGGATGAATGATGAAACGTGGCAGGAATACGACGAATGGCAGCCATATTGGAACCATTATCGGTCAGGATGTCAGCTTCAATGGCGAGCTGGATTTTAAAGGCACGGTGCTTATCGAAGGACACTTCGAGGGAAATATCCGTTCACGCGATGGCGGCACGCTGGTCGTCAGCGAAAAGGCGCGAATCACCGGCGAGGTAGATGTGCCTAACCTCATCCTGCACGGCACCATTCACGGCAATGTACGGGCCTGCGAGAGCCTGAAAATGACGCCTACAGGAACGTTGATGGGCGATGTCGAATACCGCGTTATTTCACTGAGCGAGGGAGCATCGGTCAATGGTCGCTGCAAGCGTATCGATGAAAAACATCTTGCTGCCGTAACTACAGGGGGAGAGAAACCACCGTTCAAGGCCAATCCGAAGCTGGCATCATCGACATGATTAGCCCCTACCTCCGCTGGCAACCGGAAATTGATCCGGCAGCCTTTGTGGCCGGATCAGCGGAAATCATCGGGCGCGTTCGCATCGGTGCGCATGCCAGCATCTGGTACCAGTGTGTGCTGCGCGGCGATGTGCATGATATCGTGGTGGGCGCACGCAGCAATATCCAGGATCATACCGTTGTTCATACGAGCAAAGGCGTCGCGCCCTGCATTGTTGGCGATGACGTCACCGTCGGACATCGTGTGATCCTGCATGGCTGTGAGGTGCAAAGCCGTTGCCTGGTCGGCATGGGTGCTATTCTCATGGATCGGTGCGTACTTGAAGAAGGCTGTTTGCTGGCTGCGGGCGCTCTTGTGCCGGAACGCAAGGTGTTGCGCGGCGGCTATCTTTATACCGGAGTCCCGGCACGGGAGCGTCGCGCCTTAACGGACGCGGAAAATAAATTCCTGATGGCTTCCGCCCGCCATTACGTTGAACTGGCCAAAACCTACAAACCATCTCCCTGCGAAGTCCCCCAATCTGTACCCGTCACCCATGCTACGCGCGGCCATTGATATTGGTTCAAACACCTTCCGCCTGCTGATCGCCAAGCCGACAGTCAATAAATACGTATCCCCGCCCTGGGAAACAGCCTGTTATACCCATCGTATTATCCGTCTCGGTGAAGGACTACACCATACGGGCCGATTATCCGCAGCCGGGATGCAACGTGCGACAACTGCATTAAAAGAGTTCGCGGATATCATCCAAGATCATGGCATCAGACCAGGGGAGGCCCATGCTGTTGCGACCGCCGCCATGCGTGATGCAGAAAACGGCAAAGACTTCAGCCAACGCATCAGGCGGGAAACAGGACTCCATATCCGCATCATCAGGGGCAAAGATGAAGCTGCCATGTCGCTTGCCGGTGCCACGGCAGTATTGGAGAGCGGCACACGCAGCAATATGCTGTTGTTCGACATCGGTGGCGGCAGTACCGAATTCATCCGTGCCCAAGATGGCATCCTGTGCGATGCCATTAGCTGCAAGTTTGGTGTGGTGCGTCTGGTGGAAGCATATCTAAACACCGATCCTCCAGACGCCGGGGATTACACTGCCATGCTCTCCGCCTGCAACCGGCACCTCGATGATGTTGAGCAATGTTGGGGTGATGATCGCATCCCCGCACACCTGGTCGGCACAGCGGGCACAGCGACAACATTGGCTGCTATTCACCTCGATCTCGCACCTTATGATGCCGATATCATCAACAATCACATCATCACCCGGTCGGGCTTCCTCGCATTGCGCGATCGTTTGTTAAACCTGACCCTTGTTCAGCGGCAGGCGATACGCACCATCGAAAAAGGGCGCGCTGATTTGATTGTGGCAGGACTTGCCATTATCGAAACCGTATTAACGCGCTGGAATTATGGCAAATTGATTGTCGTAGATGCCGGACTGCTGGAAGGTGCGTGGATCGCCGCTAGCC
>CAZDWG010000123.1:0-4987 GCA_964509005.1 uncultured Zetaproteobacteria bacterium | reverse complement strand
GTCTCACCTCAAGCAGGGCGGAACGTAACATCTGGAATAGAGCGGGACGTAACACCCCTAACCACCGCCGGATAACAGCGCCTGTTGTTGCCTATACGGTATCGACCTTGTTATGCTATGCTGAAATAATAGAGAAATAGGCTGATTAATGTCGCAGGCCATCCTTCTCTGAATAATATTGCGGCACAAAATAGCAGAATTTTCTATGAAGTAAATGTAGTTTGGAGGTGCAGAAAAATACTGACAAAATCCATCGTTCCAAATAAAGATATTGACATTTTTTTGCACTACCACATATTGGATGCACAAAAGTATGCCGTGGACTGTGATGTTGTTTTCGGCTATTTCCTTCGCCACTTCCCGTATTTTAGGATGAGAGGCAGAGGATGCTAAAAATCCAAGCCTTGCGTTTGAAGTTAAGCAGGCCGCTGTTTTCTGAAAGCAACCGGCAATGGGAAATTCAGTGATGGACGATAGGGAATTCATAGATATTTTGAAAGATGAGCCTCAATGGGTGATTGTAATGTGCAATTTGCTGGCGGGGCTTAAAGCGAAATTATACAGCGAATCTTTTGTTAAAAAGGCTATTGGTGACTGGCGTGAGTCCTATCTTCGCTATCTTTCCGCAGGTGAGCCAAACCCGGTCGCCGCTGCCATCCATGACATGGCCGATTACAATCGAATGCACGTTACCGTCGAAACTGATGCAAATATAAGCTGTACTCATTCCCTACCCGCGATACGTGCCAGCCAACTCACGACTGACCCTGAAGATCGGTCAAGCCTGGCGGCCAACACCAAATTGGGGACGGGCCATCCATCTTCACCACGCTTCACCGCCACTCAATTGGTGAAAATCAGTAAAGGTCGAGTCATTGGTGATCCCAAACGTCCAGAACGACCAGTTTTCCTTGCGTCCTTCCGTGATATTGAGCCATTACTGAAAAACGAAGATAAAGCGGATCAAATCCGTGATAAACTTGGATTGGTGAATTGGAAAGAGGGCACTGAATACGTTATGTTGAAGTTTCAAGGGGAACAACTGGCATCACTTCAGCACGGAAGGCCGACGTTTGCTGATGCTGGCAGTCATCGGCGTTTCAAGGCTACGGCAAGTGCCAAAGAGAACCAAAAAAAGAGAGATTGGGGTTTCGCGCTGGATTTGAAAGCGTTCGCGCAAAGGAACAATTCGCCGGACGGAGGGCGTGAACGGATATGCAATCAGATTAGAGGCGAATCACTCGCACCCGAAGTGCAATTGCACCCATTGGGATTCGTCGCCAAGGCCAGGGGCGATACCATTGATGACAATGATGACGCATATGCAGCCTTTCTGCGTGACGGACGGTCTGTTGGCGATATAGCATCATCCGTAAAGGCGATATTATGAACGATCAGAAACATGAACAGATTGCCGGGGGCAGGCAATATCAAGCTGTTTGCCTTCAGGATTACCACAACAAAAAAGAGTTCATGTCCTGGCTTCGGACAGGGCTGGAAAGCTATTTGTTGCATGACAAGGGGATAAAAGCATTCCCCGGCGCAGTCGCTGATATCGGGCAATATGATTACCTCGAAGAGGGTCTGGAAACAGCGTTTCATAAGCTGCCGCCCTTGGAACAGGCGTATTTCCGGCAGGCGGTTGCAGACCTCATCAATACATGGGAGGTCAACAATATAAACCTGCCAGTGCTGGAGCACTTGCTGTGCCTGGCGGCCACGTTGCCGACCAAGGAAGTTCTTTACGGTCTGCCAGCATGGCTGCGATTTGGCTATTTGGATCTATTGCCGGACAAAGTGGCTGATGACCTGTTTGGCCAGATATTCCTGACCGTGGCTCGCCTGGCCGGGCCTACCCGCGAGTCAGTGAAATGCGTTAGGGGAATGATAGCCCTGCCCGGATTCAACTCCGACTGGGCTGGTATGGCGCTTGAAATCTTGTGGCTTTGCGACGAGAAAAATATTGCTTCCCATTTCGAGCGATTGCGCCCTTATTTGATCGATCTCATGCAGGGCGAGTCCTCACGCCCACAACGGTGGGCCAAGCGATTGCTGGATGTGGTTGGTCTTGATGTGATAATGCAAGCCTTATACCCGCTCTCAAGTATTCTGATGACGATTCCTGGTTGATAACAGGGCTTCTGGCCGGAAAGGATTCTCCGGTCCAATGCTGGATTGATAGTGAAACCGTAAAATTGTGTTTCCGTCTGCGTAATCAGCCAGAAACGACAGCGCAATTAGCGATAGAACAGGAGAATTTCGATCTATTCAGGCATCTGAGAAATGCATGCCTGATAAAGCCGCCAGAGCCTTTTGTGATCACGGAGGAGGTGCAATCGGAGAACGATGAAAGCTTGCAAGTCGTAAAGGAATTCATAGACCCATGCACGGTCCCGATGGCAGCATGACAGATCAAGCCAAAGAACTGGCAGGCTATTTCCGCGCTGCGGCTGAGCAGAGACGCCTGTTGGCCCCCCGCCGGGATGACCGCAAGATGCTTCGCGAGAATAAAACAGTGATCCATGCCGTGGATGCTGATGTCGTGATGCTTTTTACCGACCCATTTGAAGTGGCCGTGCGCAACGAGCGGCGGCCTTTTGGATATGGGGAGGTGTTTCCCGGCGAGGAGCCAGGCACTGCTCTTGGCATAGGGAGGGCACTGGCCCATTTTATCTTCTTCCAGTTGAACCTCGATGGCTCAATGCCTCTGCTGCTGCCACCCATCGACCAGGAACTGCGCGAGGTTTTCAGCGTAGTAATGCGAAAAGCCCAAGGGGAAAGCGACAAGGCGCGGCAACAGGCGAATGCAGCACAAAGAGTTATATCCCGACTCAATACAACCAGTGACAAAAAAGAGCAATGTAGAATCCTGACCGAAGCAGCGCCGGATTTATGCCAGTTTCTTGCCGGTGGACAAGGCGCGAAGGCTGAACTGATGCGTTTCTCGAATCTGTTGGGTGAGAAACGAATCGTCCCGCTCGATCAGGCGTTGGATGTGAATGCGGACTGGGGAGATAATAATGTTTTCCGGGATGCCTTCCAGCCGCCTCGGGAATTGGCGGGACGCTTGAAGCTTCTTGGCCTGGAGCGCGCCTGGAGTAATCGTATTCATGAAACTGCGCCAAAGAACAAACGCGAAGACCGGATTCAGGACGACGCCATCATGTTGGCGCGGCTGGAGTGGATCAATCGGAAGTTGGGACATGACGCCCGCCTAGTGCTGATCACCGGCGACAACTCCATCCATGGCGCCGCACGCAACTACGTTCCCCCGGAGCATCATCTCAACTTCGCCGACTGTTTTCTGCGTCACCCTCGCGCCTATCTTGCGGAGCCGGAAGTATTGTCGCCGAAAAAGAAAACAACGGAAGATGTGGAAACAGCTTTTCTCAATTGGCTGGATGTTTTTATCCGCAAGTTCAAGAATGCAGGTTCTGAGTATCTAGCCGAACTGGATCAAATGCGTGAGGAAACCGGACAGTTGGAGAAAGTAGCAAATGCAGTTTTAAAAAGTGATAAGGGAATCATGGACGAGTTCAAGGCACAGTGGGTGGGTTACGCCAAACCCGTCACTCTCAAATTTAGCTCCTCATCTCACTCAAATATTGACGATTCTGAGACGATTAAAGATTTGATCGAAAGTCTCACCAAACGGCTGGGAAGTGTAAAAGAACTCCTGGATGAGGAATGTGAAAAGACATGGAAGGCCTTCTTCGATACTGGCCTAATGGCGGGATTTTTGTTTCGCCGACAATGGAATGTTCCCCGGCGGCCAAGGAATCCGCCGGTTTTATCCTTCGAATCTTTCAAGAAAGCCCGGTCAATCCTTAAGAAGATTCTACAAACTGCCCCGGAACAACCTATTGCCGATTTTTCCAAGTTTAAAGGGATATTGTATGGTGAGGATCCCTCAGGATACGCATTGAACCTGGTCTTCGGCGAGTTGAGTGCGGCTCAGAGAAGTTGGGCCAATGCAGCGATTCTTGCCTGTCGGGCATTGGAGATTGTGAATGATAACCCGGATACTTGTGACAATAACAACATAACAGGAAGGGAAGCCTGGTATTTATTGGCGGTAGCAAAACGCCATCTGGCCAAACGGATGGACCAGTTGAAGGAAGTTTCAGGTTACTTGAAAAAGGCCGCTAATTGTCTTAAACGAGACCGAGAGCAAAGGCCAGACCTTCTGAAAAGCGACTTGAGGTTCGCTGCGGAAGAGGGCGCACTGAACATCAGCTATCGGCTTTTCGAGCGTTTTCGCAATGAAATGATCCCTGACAACGTGCTGTCATTCAATCAAATTCAGTCAGAACTGATGAAGTTGCTCGACTCCAACATATCAGATCTTGATTCCAATGAAGAGGAAAAGAAATGGATAGCCCTCAATGTTGAGCGCAAACTTCTGACCAACCTGTTTACAGTATCCCTACTCATGGCAAAGAGAGAGCACCCATTTCCTAAGGCATTGAAGAATTACTTATCTAGGTTCAAAGTCAGTGCATCTTTCAATCCCAAAAGTGAGCTAGACATTCCTTCAACTTACCTCGTCGATGCAGTGTTTGACGTAAGTTCATGGTGGCACGAGCAAGATTCATCTAAACGGAAAAAACTCAGGATAAAAGTCATCACCAACCTTTCCGACCAGAAAATAAAGAATAATTCCGTCATGGTGTACGATAAAACGAGATTCGAGTATCTGCGTTCTTTTGTTGATCCCCGATTGTAGAATTTGGTGCCAAAGTTTTATGTCTTTGAGCTGAGTATCAATGGCTGAAGTGGTAGACAAAATTTGAATGCCTGAAAGATATAAAAAAGCCCCTTTGGAGCTTTCGCTCGACAAAGGGGCTTTTTATGATGACACATCAGCAGGTTTGCTGATCCGAACGTCCGCAGGACGGAGTTTATCCCCCGAAGGATACGGACATCCGTAGTAAAATCCTGGCAATGACCTACTCTCCCACGGGGAACCCCGCAGTACCATCGGCGC
>CAZDWG010000122.1:0-4989 GCA_964509005.1 uncultured Zetaproteobacteria bacterium | reverse complement strand
GCAGCGCGTCAAGATGGTACATAGGCTGGATGGAGAAATGGCCATGTTATTTATTACAGATCCTTAACGTTGCGAAACGTTGTGTCCTCTGCGGTCAACAGCCATGTTATTTATTTACAGCTCCTTAATCCCAGATATAACCTTCGGTGGGGGATGAAGCGCTGGCAAACGCCCGCTTCGGCATACGGCCCGCCAGATATGCCGCGCGACCGGCGGACACCGCATCGCGCATGGCCCGCGCCATTAAACATTCATCCTTTGCTTCGGCCATGGCGGTATTGATGAGTACCGCATCGGCGCCCAGTTCCATCGCCTTGGCCGCATCACTGGCCGTACCAATCCCGGCATCCACCACAATGGGCACCTTTGCCCGCTGTTTGATCACGCGGATATTGAACGGATTGGCCAATCCCCTGCCGGATCCAATCGGATTACCCAACGGCATCACGGCCACGCAGCCAATCTCTTCCAGGCATCGCGCCACAATCGGATCGTCATTCGTGTAAACCATGACCTGAAAATCCTCTTTAACGAGTATTTTCGCCGCCTCGATGGTTTCCACCACATTGGGGTATAAGGTCTCGGTATCGCCCAATACTTCCAGTTTTACCAAATCCCATCCACCGGCCTCGCGCGCCAGCATGAGGGTACGCACCGCATCCTCGGCATTAAAGCAACCCGCGGTATTCGGCAAAATGACGTATTGATCCGGATCAATATAATCGAGCAGGTTCTCTTTATCCGGATCGGTAATATTCACCCGGCGCACCGCCACGGTAATCATTTCCGCTCCAGCCGCCTCCGTGGCCGCCTTCGTGGTCGCAAAATCCTTATACTTTCCGGAGCCTGCAATCAGTCGTGAGCCGAATTCATAATTTCCAATTTTCAGAATATCTTCACGCATTTGTTTTTCCTCTGAGCCTCTTGCAAAATATGGCCCGCACGATTGGTGGGTAAAGGGCAGGGCTAAGGAGCTGTAAATAAGTATAAGCGGCCATGTTATTCATTTACAGCTCCTTAGCCGCCACCAATCATATGCACCAGTTCAATGCGGTCGCCCGGCTCCAGGCGGGTGTCGGCATAGGCACTTTTCGGCACGACCTCCAGATTCCGCTCAATAGCAATCATGCGACGGTCCATAGCTAATTCACCGACCAATTCGGCAATGTTAGACGCCACGACTTGCCTTGGTTCTCCATTCAGGTGAATCTCCAAATCCAAACTCTCTTGTTTTCCGCATTTTTAGGCATAAACGATCCATATTTAACCAGTTTCACTCTAATTTATGCAATTTATTGCAGCTTTTGATTGACCGATTTTTCCCGACCGCGTAGCGTGAGGCTTATGCTAACAGCATCACTCCCCATGCCCAAACATTCTTCTCCCAGCCATGAGCCTGAATATGCGCCGCAACCGCAAAACTGGCAGGGTGTTGAGTCAGGTCTGGCGGAGGCCTCGCGCCTGCTTCGGAAAGATAAACTTTCCCGTGCTGAAGGGGTGATGCGGCAAGTGCTGGAATTTGCGCCCATGGAAGGGCAGGTATGGCATTTTCTGGGCCGCATATTGCAAAAGGCCGACCGTCATGCCGAAGCGCTGGACTGCTTTGCCAACGCGGAATCCTGCTATGGGCGCCACAAATATGACCAGGGGCCACCCGCATCCATGCGGCTGGCTCGCCTGTTATGGGATCAGGGCGAATATGATGAGGCCCGCACCATGCTGAGTGTGTTGATGGTGCGTAATCCTGATGATGACAGCCTGCGGCAACTCCGTGAGGCATGGTCGCAGCAGGGCGGGCGGGGCGCATGAAACATCCGCGTATTCTGGTCATGCATGGGCCAAACCTGAACCTCCTCGGAACACGTGAGCCGGACCACTATGGATCGCAGAGTCTGGCTGATATTAACGAGGGCCTCGTCACCGCCGGTGATAAGCTCGGCTGCGAAATTGTCAGCTTCCAGAGTAATCACGAAGGTGGCCTGGTGGAGCGTATTCATCGGGCTGCGGCTGAAGATATGGATGGCATTGTTATCAATCCCGCCGCCTATACCCATACCAGCATTGCCCTGCGCGATGCACTGCTTGCTTGCCATATTCCCTTTGTGGAGTTGCATTTATCGAATATTCACCGCCGCGAGGAATTCCGGCATCGTTCCATGCTGGCTGATATTGCGGTGGGCATCGTCGCGGGTTTTGGTCCGGTATCCTATCAACTGGCCTTGCAGGGGCTGGTGGAGCATTTGCGTGCCAACAGTGCTTAACCTAGATCCTGCAAGAGCTTGCACTCTGCACGCACAAACACTTGCAGGATCTAGGTTTAACCTCATTCATTCAAGGAGACACCCGTGGATATTTCCCAGATTCGCAAACTGATCCGACTGATTCAAAGTTCGGATGTGACTGAGATAGAGGTCACCGCAGGTGATCAGACCGTGCGCATCTCTCGCCGTGAACATTTTGTTGCGCCACCGGTGTCATTTGCGGCGCCAGCCCCCGCTGTTGCCGCACCGGCAACCATGGCGACGCCTGAAGCGTTATCGTCCGCGGCGAAAGATCATTCAGAACATATCGTAAAATCCCCCATGGTTGGAACCTTTTACCGCGCACCGTCACCGGAAGCCGGACCCTTCGTCAGCGAAAATACCAAGGTCAGAAAAGGTGATATCCTTTGTATCATTGAAGCCATGAAACTGATGAATGAAATTGAGGCTGAATATGATGGTGTCGTCGATGAAATCCTGGTGGATAATGCCTCCCCGCTCGAATATGGCCAGCCGATGTTCGTGATTACGCCGCTGGCATAGATATGAATATGACTAATTACATTGTAATAAATCGCCATGTTTAACAAGATTCTGATCGCCAACCGGGGTGAGATCGCCGTGCGCATCATCCGTTGTTGCAAGGAGTTGGGTATTGGCTCCGTTGCCGTGTATTCAGAAGCTGACCATGACGCCATGCACACCCGTCTGGCTGATGAGGCGGTGTGCATTGGCCCCGCGGCAAGCGCGCAGTCATACTTGAATATCGCCGCTATTATGTCGGCGGCGGAGTTGACCGATGTGCAGGCGATTCATCCTGGCTATGGCTTCCTGGCGGAGAATGCTGAATTTGCGGATATCGTGATAGAGTCAGGATACACATGGATTGGCCCAAGCCCTGAATCCATGCGCGTCATGGGTGACAAGGTTACGGCCAAGAAAGCCATGGAAGGGGCTGGCGTACCCCTGATTTCCGGCTCCGATGGCGCCGTACGGGACGTGGAAGAGGCTAAACGTATTGCCAGAGAGACCGGGTTTCCCGTCATCATCAAGGCATCCGCAGGCGGCGGTGGGCGCGGCATGCAGGTGGTGCATAGTGAAGGCGCGCTGCCTGGCGCATTGAATAAATGTCAGACAGAAGCAGCGGCGGCCTTTGGTGACGAGACCGTATTTATTGAGAAATTTTTACAGGAACCACGCCATATCGAGGTGCAAGTGCTCGGCGATACACATGGCAACATCGTCCACCTGTTTGAGCGCGAGTGTTCTATACAGCGCAACAACCAGAAGGTGCTGGAGGAGGCGCCCAGCCCCTTTGTCGATGAAAAAACGCGCAAGATTCTGTGTGAAGCAGGCATAGCTGCGGCCAAAGCGGTAGATTATGTCGGTGCCGGGACCATTGAATTTCTGATGAACCCGGACAAGTCTTTCTATTTCATTGAAATGAATACACGTATTCAGGTGGAGCATCCGGTAACCGAATGGATTACCGGTGTGGATTTGGTTGAATGGCAAATCCGTGTGGCTGCCGGTGAGAGCCTGGCATTCACGCAAGACAGGATTAAAAGGAAGGGTCACGCAATTGAGTGCCGTATCAATGCCGAGCACCCGTTCAAATTCACGCCCTCGCCCGGAACAATCAAGCTTTATCATGCGCCGGGTGGTCGTAGCGTACGCGTGGATTCTGCCATTTATACCGGTTGTCAGGTTCCGCCGTACTATGATTCCATGATTGGCAAGATCATCACCCATGCGCGAACCCGGGAAAAATGTATTCGCCGCATGCAACGGGCTATTAACGAACTGGCCATCATCGGCATCACGACCAACCGCGAGCTACATGAGAGGCTGTTGGCCAATACGGCTTTCCAAAAGGGCGATTTTAATATCCATTTCCTGGAGCGCTGGCTGAAAGAGATGCATTTGTGAAGTAGCCTGCCGGGCTTGGTGGGGGATCGTAACCTGATTTCCACTCACCCGGCGGTTTGATAGCGATATCCAGTGGGGTTGAGAGGGATTGGATGCAAGTAGAATGAAGCAGCGCTTATGGTCGGATAGCGCGAAGTGGGTGCCAATAGTTCTGGCTCTCATATTTTTCGTTGCCCTGGCAATAAGAATCCTTGTCGTTAAGGAAACGGGGTCGCTGCCGGTTAAGGATGCGCTTCAATATCATACGATAGCGGTCAACCTCCTTGCAGGGGATGGTTTTTCATTTATCCCCGGTGAGCCGACATCCATGCGACCTCCTGCATATCCTCTTTTCCTGGCACTAATTTACGCAGCTGAAGTTTCACCGTTTTTGAGTGTTGCAACGTATAAGAGAAACCAATTAAACCGGAGTTTGCTAGAAACTGAGCAAACCCGCCATTATATAACCCTTTCCCTATGAATGGCGGCTTCATCTTATATCAGAAGGGTGAAACTTCAGTTTACGCAGTTTTTGGCACGGATTACCATTATGCTTTGTATGTCCAGGCGTTCCTCAGTGCATTACTCGTTGCTCCCCTGTTTTATCTGGGGCGGATGCTAACGAAATCGACCTTCGTGGCGTTGACCGCGTGTGCGTTTTTTGCTCTACACACGTCCTTCGAAATTGTTGGAAGGCTGTACTCAGAGAATATATTGATTCCACTGGCGCTGTTGTTTGTCATATCAGGATTCAGGCTGTTCCGGTACAGGAAAGTGAGCTATTCTCAAGCTATGCTATGTGGTGCAACGGCTGGTATTA
>CAZDWG010000121.1:0-5010 GCA_964509005.1 uncultured Zetaproteobacteria bacterium | reverse complement strand
AAGAAGTGCTATGGATGAATCCCCGCGCCACGTCATGTGCATGTCAGCCAACCTTCTTTGATGGGGCATCCAATGGTTGAGGCAGCGCTTATGAGAGAGCGAGTAGCAGCAGTACCCTTTACTGTCTGCCAGATTTCTGACGCACCATCCGCAGTTCAACGGCAGCCGTACTTTACAGAATTATTGCTGGAACAGATTACGATGTACGACAGGAATCCGCGTAAAGCAGACAATGCCATGAAAGGCGAGATAAAAGCCTCGATAGAAGCGCGCGGGATGGATACCCCGCTGTGCGTCACCCAACGACCGGGAGATAAACTCTATATGCTTCAATCCGGCGGCAATACGCGCTTGATGATATTAAATGAGCTATGGAACGAAACCCACGATGAGAAGTATCATAAGGTACCGGTTATGATCCATCCATGGGTGGATGAAGTGCATGTGTTGGTTGGGCATCTGGCAGAAAACACGCTGCGCGGTGAAATGTGTTTTGCGGATACTGCCGCAGCAATTATGCGTATGAAAACCTGCATAGAAGCGGGTGATGGGCCAATCAGATGGAAAGATTATGAACAAAGGTTAGTTCATCTCGGATTTAGAGTCTCGCACACACAGATCTCGCGCATGCGTTTTTTGGATAAATATTTAAGCGATGTGCTACCTGAAGATGTGCGGATTCAGTTTGGTCCACACCATGTACAAAAGCTGATGAGCGCACTCAAGGGATCGGACTATCTGGACGTTTCCAGAAAGGATCATTTAACCGAAATATTTAATCATCACGGTATAAATATTGATGCTGCAATTGATGAAATGATGCATCCGCCAACGAGTGCGTCTGATTGCGAGGCTGAAATGGGTAATGTGGGTGGGCTAAAGACATCTTTAGGAAAAGATGCAGAAAAAAGCCTGGTGGAACAGCTTCAAATGATTATTGACTTACGTAGAAAGAATTACCTCATTGTGATGGATATGCCATGCGCCCCATATTTCAAGGAGTCCGGCGAGGGCATCGGTTTCCGGGTAAGTCATAAACAAGTGAACAGCGATCCTTTGGAAAAGATTCTGTCAGAACTGAGTGCTGGAAAGCCTGACAGCTCGATAAATCTACTTATATTATGTGAATTAAACGATTTGGAAATATCCGCAGTTATGCGTATTTTGAGAAATATCCGTGATATTTATATTTTTCAAATGTCTTGCGATAAAGTTGGTGTGAATAATTCTTTTTACCTCACAAATAGTGAAATCATCCATATTCAAGACGTTTTGATACCTGAATCAGCGAATGAACGACGTTTGATCAAGGAATACATTCAGCATGATTCAACCCGAATGATGTTGATGTCGCTATTTCCCGGCATAGATGTGGGCCGCATCAGTGAAATGCGTGTTCGCCTTGGGTATAAGAACCTCGGCGGCAGGCCGGTCAAGGCATTTCCCACGGAAGAGTTCCAGATATTGAGATTATGGAAAAAGCATCAGAAAGTTGAAGAAAAACAGCGGTACCTAATGATTGCCAAACAAGTTGAGCTTCCTCTGGGCACGGTGTGGAACACAGTTAGGAGTTGGATACACAGGGACGAAGGGGCAATGACGTGAGCCTCCGCGCCATGATGCAAGTGTCTGATATCACAACCGGGTCTCCGGCACGAAAGTTGATCCTGATCAAACTGGCGGATAACGCCAACGAGGATGGATTTGCCTGTCCCGACATAAACATCATCGCCGCTGAATGCGAGATGCATAAATCAACGGTTAAAAAGCACATAGCGACAATGGAAGGGCAGGGCATCCTTACCATCATCCACCGCATGGAAGATGTTGTAAGCCTTCCGAACCACTATCAGCTACATATCATGAAGAGGACGCATCATGAGCATTGAAGCCAGTGCATGGGCATGGAAAATAAAACTCTCTGCTGCGCAGAAGCTTGTTCTGCTGGCTTTAGCCGACCATAGCGACAATAAAGGAATCTGCTGGCCTGGCAAGCGCGGCCTCGGTGCAAAGACGGGGTTATGCCTCAAAACAATAAAATCTGCAATTAAAGACCTTGAGGCAGCCGGCTATCTTGTCGTTAACCGGGAGCATAATGATGCCAAACAGCACCAAACAAACAGGTATCATCTGATGCTTGACACCCTACCCCCTGGGGTAGGAGCTACCCTACCCCCTGGGGTAGGAGCTACCCTACCCTGGGGTAAGAGTTACCCTACCCCTGGGGTAAGA
The DNA here is from genome assembly GCA_964509005.1 of uncultured Zetaproteobacteria bacterium. Lineage (GTDB taxonomy): Bacteria > Pseudomonadota > Zetaproteobacteria > Mariprofundales > Mariprofundaceae > JAUZQZ01. Next base: position 2,778 of record CAZDWG010000121.1, on the reverse strand, counting down.
GTTACCCCACCATCTAATCGTCATTCAATCGTCATTGAAACAACAACTACCGCGCGAGCCAACGAATCGCCGATCACGGAACCCGTCTCGATCACGGGTCCCTCAAAAAGTAGTCGTTGTTGTGATGAAGAAAATAATCAAACCCCACCACCGGTGATGGACAGGCCATCGACTGCCAACATCAAGTTTCCGGACATCATCCCCGAAAACGCACGGGTAGCACTATCCCGTCAGCTTGGAAGTCTGGATCAGGAACAAGCGAGCGATGTGGTGGCCGTGTTGGCTGCACGCCTGACCCGTGATCGGGAGCCAAACAGGAAAGGTCAGGGCATTGAGTCCCTGCATGGGTATGCCGCAGTGCTAGCCGATCGATCATCGAAGGGCGAACTGCAATTGCCGCGCCCTATGGTCGATGCAAAGAAAACCAACGTGTTGGCTGCACGCATGGATCAACTGCGGCAAGGCTGGGGCGCAGGGATGCGAATCGTTGTGGACGGCAAAGTGGTTCATCCTGATCCGTGGCCATACATCCGTCTCGGCAACGGCACAGCGACCTTGGCAAGCCTCATCGTGAATGGTGCCGTGGTCGAGCTTCGTCATGGGGCGAGCAACCCGCAACCCATGTGCGCCAGCCCGTAGGGAATGCAAGTGGCATTTTCAGGTAGCACATCGCTTGGTCAGGCTACAGGCAGACAATATGGGAAACACAAGGAGTTTAAACATGAAAAAGATTTTTGTAGTCGCAGGCATAGCAGTATTTTCCGTCCTGACGACAGGAGTTGCTATGGCGGCAGGCGCTGTCACCACCCCATCATTTCAGCTTCCGGAAGGATTGGATGCCAATGGTGATGGTGCAGTAACGAGAGCGGAATACCGTGCATTTTTTGACCGGCAGTTCAACAATATGGATACAAATAGGAACGGCAAAATAACAAAAAAAGAGTTCATTGCAGGAATACAGCGGCAGATCAAGAATATACCACAGCCACCCGCGTCAACGCATTAAGGAGAATAACATGACAGACGTAATGACCACCACTGAAGAAGATCAACAGCCCGGCGTACTATTGCGCCCTGGGGCGCTTGCCGGCGACGTCAGTGTTGATATTCACACATTGCAAGCCTTCATGCTTGTAAAAGTTCTACCCGCCGGACAGACGAAACCTACGCCAGGTATTTTATTAAACTTCGCTGGACATATGATGAAGCTATGGAATGCATCTTCGCGTGATGATCCCTTCGCGGACTGGTACATGGAAGAAGCCCAAAGTTCAATTATGAGTGCAAGCAAACGTATCCGGGAAACGCAAGAGCGTATGGATTCCGCAATCCGGAATTGTGGTATGAATGTTGATTTGCCATACGCCAAAATCACAGTAAAAATACCCATGACATTCGGCGCACCGTATGGATTTATGGGTGCTCGGCTGGTGATGGCATGCGATAAAGCCATCCGTAGTGTTCTTTCGGAGCGCCACATTGGCTTGATATCTACGTCCGATGCGGACAAGGATATCGAAGGAATTATTGCCACTGTCAAGCAAGCCTTAAAGGGGCAGTTCAAATACCGCCATAAAGGTGTAACACGCGAAGATGCGAAGCAGAAAAATGCAAAGTTCAATGAGGCGGCTGAAATTATGGGGTTTCCGCCCGAGGATATTATCAACGGACGCCGCCCGGAGTTTTCACCGCGCATCAGAAAAGAATCAGATCCTTTAAGTGAACTCTGAGCCAATCAGCAGATTCCAAAGGCTGCATGGGGATCTTAATGATAATTGACGCTGATATTGATGGTGATGGATATCCAACGGATGGCACGCTAAGACAGATCGAGAAGCTTAATTTTGTTCCAAATCTGGATGGTCTAATGTCTGACCTTCTCCCCATATTTTCCGAGTATGGAAAATGCGAACGCATGCAGGATGGAAGGTGGGTTATCTCTACCGGTGGCTGGTCGGGTTGCGAAAGCATCATTAATGCCATGAAGTTCAATCACTTAATATGGGTTTCATTTTGGTTGAGATCAGTTCGTGGAGGCTACTACGAATTAGCACCGCCGGAATATTCTGATAACCGGGTCAAAATATTGCCGTCCGATTTTTTGATTAGCGAAAGGGTGTTTCTCCGAAGCGTAATTGCGGCTGCTGTCCATCACCTGTTCCAGACGGACAGAAATGATGTGTTAAAAAGGTTTACCGATGATCAACTTGTATCCGTATCTGATATGGCATCCGACTTTAACAGTCAGGATACACGATTGGAGGATTTGTATCACAATGCTCTGTTTGGGGAAGATGATGACTGTTAACGATTTGTGGTATGAAACATCAACTGGTAGAATTATTTATCCATCCAAACCCAATGAGAGTTGTATCAATATCAATGATATTGCCTACGCTTTATCAAACATTTGCCGGTTCGGGGGACACTCGTCAAAGTTTTATTCAGTTGCCCAACATTGCGTATTGGTATCAACGGTTGTTTCCCCTGCAAATGCCCTACTTGGCTTGATGCATGATGCGTCCGAAGCATACCTTGGGGATGTGGTCCGTCCGTTAAGGCTTCTGATCCGAGACTATCAAACTCTGGAATCCGCATGGAATAAAGTCATTTTAAGAAAGTTTCAAGTGACCGGCGACCATACCGAAGTCAAGGAAGCAGACAATCACATATTATCGTTGGAAATAAGCGCTTTAACGTACAGTAAAGGGGGCGGATGGCCTGATTTTTCTTCACCTCGAATGCCCGGCATAACCATCGACCCATGGACGCCAGCAT
>CAZDWG010000120.1:0-5045 GCA_964509005.1 uncultured Zetaproteobacteria bacterium | reverse complement strand
AATGGACTCAAAGTGGGATTGCTGCTCATCCACCCAGAGTTTTGCAAGAGGCTCTTCAGTATCCCAAATTCGGGGCCAACCACTTCTCGGCTTCTTTCACGCTTATGCCTTTGCGTCTGGCGTAATCCGCCACTTGATCACGGTTGATTTTTCCAACGGTAAAGTAGCGTGCTTCAGCACTGGCAAAGTAAAGGCCGGAGACAGCGGATGGCGGGGTCATGGCGTAGGATTCGGTTAACCCCATGCCGATGTTTCTCTTCACATCCAGTAACGTCCACAACGTACCTTTTTCGGTATGTTCCGGGCAGGCGGGATAACCCGCAGCCGGGCGGATGCCCTGATATTTCTCATGAATCATATCGTTGCTGTTCAGGTTCTCATCGGCGGCATAACCCCAATAATTCATGCGTACTTCATGATGTAGCATTTCGGCCAGTGCTTCGGCCAGACGATCCGCCAGCACCTTGACCATGATGGCGGCATAGTCATCGTTTTCCGCTTTATATGCGGCAGCCTTCTCCTCCGCACCGAAGATGCCGACGGCGAAAGCGCCGAGATGGTCGGATGCATCGGAGGAAATGAAATCCGCCAGGCACAGATTGGCGCGGGAGTCTTTCTTGTCGGTTTGTTGACGCAGAAAATGAAAGCGGGCCGCGGGAGTGGCGCGGGTTTCATCCTGATAAATCATCACGCTGTCATCATCGGTGGATGTGGCCGGGAACAGCCCGAATATCGCTTTGGCGGTAAACCAGCCTTCCGTGATAATGCTGTCCAGCCATCCTTGTGCCTCATCGAATAACTTTTTCGCTTCCTTGCCCTTATGCGGATCGTTCAGGATACGGGGGAATGCGCCGTTTAGTTCCCATGCGCCGAAGAACGGCGTCCAGTCGATAAACGCCAGAATCTCCGTAAGCGGAATATCCTTCAGCACATGGATGCCCGGTTGTTGTGGGGCAGGGGGGATATTCATCGCATCCATTTTCACGCCATTGGCGCGGGCCCTGGCAAGGGGTAGCCACTCGATTTGCTGCTGGCGCCCCAGGTAGCGTTCGCGTACGGCGGTATATTCCTCACGGGTCTTATGGACGAAGGCATCCCTGTTCGTTTCAGAAATCAGATTCTGCGCCACGCCGACGGCGCGCGAGGCATCCTTTACCCAGATCAGCGGATGTTCGTACTCCGGCACGATTTTCACCGCTGCATGCGCCTTGGACGTGGTTGCGCCACCGACCATGACGGGCGTAGTAAAGCCTAAACGGGTCATTTCTTTGGCAATATGTACCATTTCGTCCAGGCTGGGCGTAATCAAGCCGGACAGCCCGATGATATCCACATTCTTCTTTTTCGCCTCTTCCAGAATCGTGTTGGCCGGGACCATCACACCGAGGTCGATGACTTCAAAATTATTGCACTGCAGTACGACGCCGACGATGTTTTTGCCGATGTCGTGGACATCACCCTTGACCGTTGCCATCAGCACCGTTCCGTTACTGGACACCTTCCCGCCCTTTTCCGCATCAATGTACGGTAACAGTACGGCCACGGCCTTCTTCATCACGCGCGCCGATTTCACCACCTGCGGCAGGAACATCTTACCTGCACCGAACAGGTCGCCAACAACGTTCATGCCGTCCATCAGCGGCCCCTCAATCACTTCAATGGGTTTGTCGAACTGCAGGCGCGCCTCTTCGGTGTCATCTTCAACATAGGCATCTATGCCCTTGACCAGCGCATGCTCCAGCCTTTTCGCTACGGGCAGTTTGCGCCATTCGTCATCGACCTTTTTTGCCTGCACGCCGTCGCCGCGATAGTTATCCGCAATGTCCAGTAATTTTTCGGTTGCATCCGGGGAGAGGTTCGATACCACATCCTCCACCGCATCGCGTAATGCATCCGGCAGGTCATCGTACACGGCCAGTTGTCCGGCATTGACGATACCCATATCCATGCCCTGCTGAATGGCATGGTAGAGAAAAACGGAATGAATGGCCTCGCGCACCGGATTGTTGCCGCGAAAGGAGAAGGATACATTGGATACGCCGCCGGAAATGAGCGCATGCGGCAGGTGTTGCTTGATCCAGCCAGTGGCCTCAATGAAATCCACGGCATAGTTATTGTGTTCGGGAATACCCGTGGCGATGGCGAAGATGTTGGGGTCGAAAATAATATCTTCCGGCGGAAAACCGCACTGCTCGATGAGGGTGTGATACGAACGCTCGCAAATGCGAATTTTGCGTTCATACGTATCCGCCTGCCCCTCTTCGTCAAAGGCCATGACAATGACCGCCGCGCCGTATTTACGCAGGAGTCGCGCACGTTCGATAAACGGTTCTTCGCCTTCCTTGAGTGAAATGGAGTTGACCACCCCTTTGCCCTGGATACATTTCAATCCCGCCTCGATAATCTCCCATTTGGAGGAATCGAGCATCACCGGCACCTTGGAAATATCCGGCTCGGATGCGATGAGGTTAAGAAACGTGTGCATGGCGGTCACACCGTCAAGCATGGCTTCATCCATGTTCACATCAATGATCTGGGCGCCGTTTTCTACCTGTTCGCGGCAAACATCCAGCGCCGTAGCGTAATCGCCTTTCATCACCAGCCGCTTGAAACGGGCCGACCCGGTCACATTGGCGCGTTCGCCGACATTGACGAATAGCGAATCCTTGCCGATATGCAGTGGCTCAAGCCCCGCGAGCCTGCATTCGACGGGAATATCCGGCGTCTGGCGCGGCGCGATGCCTTGCACGGCTTCCGCCATGGCTTTGATGTGCTCCGGCGTGGTGCCGCAGCAACCGCCGATGATGTTCAGGAAGCCGGATTCAGCCCATTCTTTAATCTCCGCCGCCATATCCTCCGGCGTTTCGTCGTAGCCGCCAAAGGCATTGGGAAGTCCGGCATTGGGATGGGCATTGATGTGGCAGCCCACTGCGCCCGAAAGCTCCTCGATATATTGCCGCAGTTCTCCCGCGCCCAGCGCACAGTTCAGGCCGAAGGAAATCGGTTCGGCATGCGCCAGTGAATCGTAAAAGGCTATCGCCGTCTGGCCGGAGAGCGTGCGCCCGGAGGCATCGGTGATGGTGCCGGAAACCATGATCGGTAGCTCAACTCCGGCATCCTCAAAATACGATTTAACGGCGAATACAGCGGCCTTGGCATTGAGCGTATCGAATACTGTCTCAATCAGGATGATGTCCGCGCCACCATCCATTAAGCCCTTGGTGGCCTCGGTGTATGTGTCTACCAGTTCATCGAAGGTGACGTTGCGAAAGCCCGGATCGTTCACATCCGGCGAGATGGAGCAGGTGCGGCTGGTTGGCCCCAAAACACCCGCGACGAAGCGGGGCTTGTCGGTGCTGGAGGCCATATCGGCGGCGGCGCGCGCCAGTTTTGCACCTTCCACATTCAGTTCATAGACCAGTGCCTCCATGCCATAATCGGCCATGGAGGCGGCGTTGGAATTAAAGGTATTGGTCTCGATGATGTCGGCTCCGGCATCAAGATAGGCGGCATGAATATGATGGATAATGTCCGGCTGCGTCAGGCTTAGAAGATCATTGTTACCCTTCAGTTCGGAGGGCCAGTCGGCGAAACGCTCGCCGCGATAATCCTTCTCGTCCAAGCCGTACCTCTGGATCATCGTGCCCATGGCGCCATCCAGAATCAGGATGCGTTCGTCCAGAAGTTGCCGGAGTTTCATCGGTGAGGATGATGGTGATGGCGATTGAGTCTGTGCGTTCATGACGCTCCCGGGATTTCTATTTAAGGGTTACATTTCGAGGTTGGCGTCCCCGCAGAAAAGTCCATATTGGCTATTATGAGGGGTGATGTGGCGAAGCAATCTCGTTTCATATCGTAACTACTCAGCACCCCTATGGATTGGCTGTCATTGCGAGGAGGAACGACGAAGCAATCTCGTATTTCCACGAAATTCAAGATTGCCGCAGTCGCTTTCGCTCCTTCGCAATGACAAAACGATGGGTGCTGAGTAGTTACTTCATATCAATGGGTGAAAGATTACCACACTACGTCCGCAATGAGAAAAAAGGGCCATTTCGTATTTTTTACGAATTCATAAAGATTTTCCAATGCGAGAAGCTATCATGGCCGGGGATGGCTTCGGAAGCCTTGGGGGGCGAAAAACCGTGCTATAATGGCGCGCATGCATGCCAGAAAAATAGATTCCCGTAGCAACTTGTCCTTGTTTTTCATGGTTTTCCTCCCTGTTTCGGCGTTGGTTGCAGGTTTGGGCGCATGGTACGGACATGAACGGCGAGCCGTCGTTCTGGAGCATTATCAGGTTGAAGCAATGTATCATGTGGCAGATCAGGTCAACCGTATACGACGTCTCTACAGGCAAAAGATTGCCATGCTGCTGGCGCTTGCGCGCGATAAGGGTATCCCTTCCGCGCTTACGAACGATATCACCGCACGCAAGGGGATGGCGAATGCGTTCATCCACATCATGCGCGTTTCAAAAGATGACGACCAGATTCGATTGCTGGATCTCACTGGACGGGAAGTGGTGCGTGTGGATCGCCGGGGAGGCAGACCGCACGTGGTTGCCGCCAGCCAATTACAGGATAAGGCGCGCAAAGAGTACGTGCGCCGGACGCTGGCATTGCCCGTGGGCGGCATCTATGTATCACCTTTTGACTTGAATATGGAGCACGGGAGGGTGGAAAAACCTCACAAAGCCGTGATTCGTTTTGCCACGCCCATTGTGGATGGCGGCGGCAAGAAATCCGGTATTCTGGTGGTGAACTCCCTGGGTCTCGGATTTATGCAGCCTGAATTGTCCGAAATGGAGTTGGAGGGCGAACACCTGCTGATCCATGCCGGCTCTTTCTACTGGTTTGAGTACCATGGAACACAATTACATGTGTGGCGGAGCGGGGAGCATGCCGTGACCATGCACCGCTTTAGCGATGTATGGAAAGACATTGCCAGCGGGAAAAATGGGCAACTAATGGTGGCTGGAGGGCTTTTTACGTAAGTTCTCAATAAGTTGAGGTAAAGGGTTGCCGAATTGCAAAAACCAATTA
>CAZDWG010000119.1:2353-5055 GCA_964509005.1 uncultured Zetaproteobacteria bacterium | reverse complement strand
CTCACAGATCTACATGCTTAGTCCATTCAAACAGCACCTGAAGAAAACTGAACGGACAAGGCATCCATCAGGTCGGTTCGTAAAAGTTTAATTCCTTCGCCACGAGCCTCCAGCAACCGGAACGATCCTATCTAAATGACCCCGGATTCCCAATGGATAGGCACCTCAAGAGCGGGGTAACTTACGCAGCGTAAGCTAGTTCTACGTCGTCGTTGGCAGTTAATTGCCGTTGGCCTTATTACGGGCAAGCCAACCCGGCATGCACTATGAGGGTCAGCATCTCCGTCGAAACCGGGACGCCCCCATAATCAATTCATGAATGATACACCCCTGCAAAATTCGATACAAGTTTCTTGGCTTTAGCGTACCAATCACTATGCTGGGCTTATGAGCGCGCCGGACATCATTGAAACCCTGGTGGAAACCTTCGCCGCCAATCTGGATGCCTACAAAAGCGGTGCATTCAATGAGGCGCAGGCACGCATTCAGTTCATCAACCCGATGCTTACGGCACTGGGATGGGATGTATCGAACAGGGCAGGTTATGCGGAAGCCTACAAGGATGTGATTCACGAGGATTCCCTGCGCATCGGCAGCGCGGTGAAAGCGCCGGATTATTGCTGCCGCATCGGCGGCGTGCGCAAATTCTTCGTCGAGGCCAAGAAGCCTTCCATAAACATCAAAGAGGATGTGCATCCGGCCTATCAACTGCGCCGCTATGCATGGTCGGCCAAATTGCCGTTGTCTATTCTGACCGATTTCGAGGAATTCGCCGTGTACGACTGCCGCGTCAAACCAGTGAAAACGGACAAGGCATCCACGGCGCGCGTCATGTACATGCGCTTTGAGGAGTATTCCGAACGTTGGCATGAAATTGCGGACATCTTTGCCAGGGAATCCATCCTCAGGGGTTCGTTCGACAGATACGCCGAATCACACAAAAAGAAACGCGGCACGGCTAGCGTGGATGCGGCTTTTCTCTCCGAGATCGAGCAATGGCGCGAACAACTTGCGAGAAATATCGCCCTGCGCAATCCGGCACTGACCCAGCGCGAATTGAACCACGCCGTACAGCAAACCATTGATCGCATCATCTTCCTGCGCATTGCCGAGGATCGCGGCATTGAGGATTACGGACGTTTGATGGCCCTGCAAAATGGCAAGGATGTGTACAAGCGCATGCTGGAGCAGTTCCGCGAGGCCGACGCCAAATACAATTCCGGTCTGTTTCATTTCCACCATGAGAAGGGGCGCGCGGGCTTCCCGGATGAATTAAGTCCGGGCCTTGTGATGGATGACAAGGTATTAAAGCCCATCCTGAAAAGCCTGTATTACCCGGACAGTCCCTACGAATTCTACGTATTGCCCGCTGATATTCTCGGCCAGACCTACGAGCAGTTTCTCGGCAAGGTGATTCGCTTGACGGCGGGCCATCGCGCCGTGGTGGAAGACAAGCCGGAGATCAAGAAAGCAGGCGGCGTTTACTACACGCCGACCTATATCGTGGACTACATCGTTCAGCACACCGTCGGCAAACTGCTTGAAGGCAAGACTTCAAGACAGGTGGCCAAACTCAGAATATGTGATCCGGCCTGCGGTTCCGGTTCCTTCCTGCTCGGCGCTTATCAATACCTGCTGGACTGGCATTTGAAACACTACATTGAAAACGATCCCGAGAAATGGGCGAAAGGCCGCGACCCTAAAATCTATCAGGTGCTAAAAAGCGAATGGCGGCTGACCACGGCGGAGAAAAAACGCATCCTGCTCAATAACATCCACGGCGTGGATATTGACCAGCAAGCGGTGGAAGTGACCAAGCTCTCCCTGCTGCTCAAGGTGCTGGAAAATGAAACGCAGGATACGCTGGGCCGCCAGATGTCCATGTTCCACGAACGCGCCCTGCCCGATCTGGGTCACAACATCAAATGCGGCAACTCCCTCATCGGCCCGGACTTCTACGATCAGCAGGATTTGGGTCTGATGGATGAGGAGGAACGGTATCGTATCAACGTCTTTGACTGGCAGGCCGAGTTTCCAGAGATTTTCGTAAGCAAGACTCCCGGCTTCGATGCCGTGATCGGCAATCCGCCCTACATCCGCATCCAGGCCATGAAAGAATGGGCGCCGGTGGAGGTGGAGCACTACAAGTGCGCCTACAAGGCAGCCAGCAAGGGCAATTACGACATTTATGTTCTTTTTGTAGAAAAAGGGCTTGGGCTACTCAACAAGAAAGGCCGTTTGGGCTTTATTCTCCCAAGTAAATTTTTTACTACAGATTATGGTGAATCTATCCGGCATATTCTTGCCACCCCGCCTGTTGTAGATGCCATTGTTGACTTTGGGCATGAGCAGGTATTTCACAATGCCACAACATACACATGCCTTCTTTTCCTTGACCGTTCTGGCACAAAATCCATACGGGTTGCTCGTGTACACCCGAAAGAATTGCAGGAATCGGACAAGCAAGAGAGAATTACTTCCTCAGACACCTTAAAGCAGAGCCTATGGCTCTTCCACTCAGATAAAGAGCAAGCTCTGGCAGAAAAGTTATCAGAGTACAGCGTTAACTTACTTGGCCTGCCTGCCGCCATGTCACGAGGATCAAGTTCTGGAATGGATAAAGTGTTTTGCCTCAATGAAATATCTGGATACTTCTTTGCTCCCGATGGGTCTCAAGTAGATATCGAGCAATCCCTGCTGCG
>CAZDWG010000119.1:0-2253 GCA_964509005.1 uncultured Zetaproteobacteria bacterium | reverse complement strand
AGGTTTCAGCATCAGTTTACAAGGTGCAGATGCTCCAATTGACCCCCGATATGTACTTGGTCTCGTTAATTCCAGTTTGTTGTTCTGGCGACTCAATCAGATAAGCAATAAATTCCGGGGTGGGTGGATTACATGCACCAAGCAATACTTCGGGACGCTTCCCATCCGAACAATTGATTTTTCCAATGCCTTGGACAAAGCAGGGCATGATCGCATGGTGGAACTGGTCGAGCGCATGCTGGCGTTGCACAAGCAGCTTGCGGCGGCGAGAACCGGCCACGACAAAACCATGATCCAGCGCCAGATTGACGCCACCGACAAGCAAATTAACCGGCTGGTTTATGAGCTTTACGACCTCACTGATGAAGAAATTGCCATCGTGGAAGGAGAGAATCAATAAAATGTTTTTTGACATTATGGAAGACAACGTGACCAAAGATTTCAGGCAATATAAGCGCGTGCGAAAATTAAGCCAGGTGTTGAATGACAAGATTCTCCAGACATTGCCTAGAAAAGATTTTATGGAGGCCGAAAAGAAGCTGGGACTGTCCAGGAAGGGAAAATTAATTCCAGTTACTGAAGAAGAACTCGGCATTGTGTTAGATTATTGCCTCTACAATATTTATCGTAGAGGTATGAGTAATGTTCAACGCTACTTGCAGGCTGCCAGCGTATCAGAGACGGAGTTGCCGTTGTTGGAGGCCATGACTATGGCGCGGTACTCGGTATTCCAGCTACTTGAGGTGGGTTCCGGATACGTCATTCTCAGAGAATTTTTTACAACGCAGGAATATATGGTGATGGATAAAAACCTGTCGAAATCGGGTGCCGTCGGCCTGATGCTGGCAGTACGGCTAATTCCTTATGGAAGATGGTGCATGACTACCGGTGGTGGAATCCCTATTGTCAAAGAAACTCTGGACGTCATTACGCCAATTATGGCTAAATTTGATAGACCGCATTCTAATGAAGGCCTTGAAGGCCTCTTTCTTCCAGCTAGAGAAGCAAATTTCGCGGCACAAATAAATCGAGCTTTATTGCGAGCCAATGCATTGGGAGGAATGCTCTTTGAAGATTGAATCAGGCATCAACAAGATATGCACGAAAATCGGGGACAGCGTATTCAATTATGCAGCGTCCAGCGCGAAAGAACGAAAGAAGGGGACACAATACCTATTTCTTGACTTCCAGGTAGCCCCAAGCTGAAGTCACATCGAAGAAGAATACGTTCGGGGTCTGGTCTAGGATTGTACTATAGTTTTCCGAACCTTGCACGGAAAAGGCTATGCAATGCATTGACATTATCATCAAATGATGTATTTCTATGTGTATCTGATGAGTACAGGAGCTTCATATGCGTACGACACTGAATCTGGATGATACGTTGATTGAAAAAGCCAGTCGCCTGACCGGGATGAAGGAAAAATCCATACTGGTTCGCGAAGGGTTGAGGGCATTGGTTGAGCGGGAAAGTGCGCGCCGACTGGCACGGCTGGGCGGATCGGAGCCTGAACTGGAGGCGGTTCCTCGGCGTCAGATCGGTCATGCATGATCCTGGTTGATACCTCAATCTGGATTGATCATCTGCGTGCGGGGGATCCGGCGCTCAAGAAGCTGCTTGAGGCCGGGAAGGTATGGACGCATCCCTTGGTGATTGGCGAGCTGGCCTGCGGCAACCTGAAATATCGCAAGTCCATCCTATCATATTTGAAAGACCTGCCGGTTGCGCGGGTCGCAACGGATAACGAAACGCTGGTTTATATTGAGGCGCATGCCCTGATGGGGCGCGGCATTGGTTATATTGACGCCCATCTGCTTGCTTCAGTCGCACTAAGGGCCTGTAAATAAATAACATGGCCATTTCTACATCCAGCCTACACACCACCTTGACGTGCTGCTCAATCTCAAAATACTCAATGTAGATAAACTACATCTCATATTTTGCTCAATCGCATCACGCCAATCCGGCACATATTCAGGCGTATAAATGGCCATGTTATTTATTTACAGGCCCTAACCGGCTCGACCAGGTTGTGGACGCGGGACAAGCGCCTGCACGCAGTAGCCGAATCGTTGATGTTTGACTGGCAGGAAACACAAAAATAATGGGCTTCCGATTTTGGCGGAGAATCCGCATTGCACCGGGCGTCGGCCTGAACCTGAGCAGTAACATCAGGGGTCTGGTCTAGGATTGTACTAAGCCAAAGGGTGTCAGGCAGCATTGGATCAGGGAGTGATTCAGGCTGAGTGGAT
>CAZDWG010000118.1:3089-5075 GCA_964509005.1 uncultured Zetaproteobacteria bacterium | reverse complement strand
GATGGCCTGCTGGCGCTGTTTCCCGCGGACGGTGGACATGCCGCCGATCATGCCATACAGGCGGCGATGGGGATGCAGAGGGCATTGGCCGAGATTAACCGGATGCACGACTGTCCTGTTCCAACTGAAATATCTATTGGCATTCACTATGGTCCGCTGATTATGGGAACCGTAGGCGTGAAGAACAGGCTCCAGACCACCGTCATAGGCGATACGGTGAATGTAGCCAGCAGGCTGGAGCATCTAACCAGGGATTACCACGCCGCCATTATCATTTCCGGAGAAGTGAAGGATGCGCTTGCTGATCAGGATGCCTACTGTCTGCGCCCGATTGGCGGCACGCAAGTGCGCGGCAGACATGAGAATACGGAGCTGTATGAGGTTGTGATATTGGGCAACAAGGCTAAAAGCTCGCCGTGATACCCGTCGTATAGGTGATATCGGTCGTTTTGACCGTCTGCGGTGGACGGCTGTCGTACCGCACCTCGACGTCCAGCCGTAGTTCCATGTCTTTCGTCAGCCGGACGTGAAGCGCGGACTCTCCCAGCAGCCGGAAATCGGCAATACTGGTGGTCATGGCTGGCTGATAAAAGATCGTGCTGGAAAAGCGCGTCTGCGCATTGAGGCGTGTCTGCATGCTCAGGTAAGTATTGGCCCGGCCAATAGATTCGCCGCGAGGGTCGCTGGTGCGGAAATCGCGGCGCAGTATCTCGCGTTCATACATGGCGCCGATACCCATGTATACCGCTGCCACGCCGTCCCTCTCCAGCAAGGTGCGGCGCAGACCACCGCCGATCAGACCACGGAAGGACAGGCGGTCGAATTCGTCGCGCTCCGCCTGCACGAATTCTTCCAGCGCCCAGGCGGGCGCGAACTGGAAGCGATGACGCAGGTGGATGAATTCCCTGTTGGTATCCGTGCGTCCCCGGCTCTTGCCGTAAGCATAGCTGAGGACTGCGAAATCCGTGTGCCTGTCGGCATGCCACTGTAGACGGCCATCGGCTCTGCCTCGGAACCTGTTGCTGTTGCCGGAGGCGCCGCCGAACGAGGCGGTCGCCGCGCCGGAAAAGCCGTTGACCGGAGCGCCAACATGGACGGCCTCGACATCGACGATGGCCAGGGCTTGTACAGGACAAAGTAGCAGACACACAGTGATAGACATGGCAGTGCCGCCACGGCCAAAATAGATGTTTTTTATGCCGATTTTCCGCGAAACAGAAAAAATAGCCATACCGCCCCTACGAGTAGCATCACTGAGGACAGCAACATTCCCATGGTTACAAAATCAAACAGGAAGCCCAGTTGCACATCGGGTTGACGGAACTGCTCGCAAAAGATACGCGCCACGGCATAACCCACCAGAAACAAGGCCACACGCGTACCGTCCGGCCAGTCCTTCCTGCGTGTGAACCAGAGCAGGCAGAACAGAGCAATGCCCTCAAGCGCCAGTTCGTACAACTGGCTGGGATGCCTCGGTTGTGGTCCCGCCTGCGGGAACACCATACCCCATGGCATATCCGTCACCCGGCCCCAAAGCTCACCGTTGATAAAATTACCCAGGCGCCCGAGTGCCAGGCCAATGGGAGCTACTGTAAAGATACGGTCGGACAACTTCAGAAATGGCAGCTTGTATTTCCGGCAATAGAACCAACCCGCTATAACAGGGCCGAGCATGCCGCCGTGAAACGACATCCCTCCTTGCCAAACGTATAGCATCTCAATGGGGTGATGGACATAGTAGGGGAGATTATAGAACAGGATATAAGCGATCCGCCCCCCCAAGACTACGCCCAGAATGAGCCACGTAAACAAACCCTCAAGCTGCTCGGACGTAAGCAGCGTTCCCCATTCGCCCCGCTCGATCATTTGCCGTTTGACCAGCCAGTAGACCATTATAAAGCCGAGCACATACATCAGGCCATACCAGTGAATAGCCAGCGGACCCAGGTGAATGGCGACGGGATCGATGTGCGGCCAGTGCAGCAC
>CAZDWG010000118.1:0-2989 GCA_964509005.1 uncultured Zetaproteobacteria bacterium | reverse complement strand
CACTAGGCCCCCATCCAGAGCAGCAAGACGCCGAACAGGATACGGTAAACGCCAAAGGCGACAAAGGTGAAGCGTTCCAGAAAACGGATAAACAGGCGCATGACCAGCCACGCCGAAACGAAAGCGACAGCAAAGCCGACAAGCAATGGCGCAAACTGGGCGCCGACAAAATCATGGTAGTGTCTGACAAAATCAAAGCCGCTGGCCGCCAGCATCACGGGCAGGGCGAGCAAAAAGGAGAATTCAGCACTGGCCTTGCGGTCGAGACCAACCAGAAGCGCGCCAATAATGGATGCTCCGGCCCGGCTGGTGCCCGGAATCAGGGCGAAGATCTGTGCCAGACCAATCCATAGAGCCTGCCTGTAGCTCATATCCTCTACCCGCTGTACGGCATAGGTTCGACCCCGGTGAAAATATTCCACCAGCAAAAAAACAATGCCGCCAACAATGAACATGACGGCAACGATTTCAACCGTGAACATGGCCTTGATCTGCTTGTGCAGCAACAGCCCGACAAATCCGATGGGAATAAAGGCCAGCACAACTTTTTTCCATAATTCCACATGTTTGAGCGCGAATTTTTCGCGGTAATTGGCGACGACGGCAAGAATGGCGGCCAATTGGATAATGACTTCAAACGCCTTGTTCCCTTCGTTTTGCGCCACGCCCAGCCAGTGGCTGGCGACAATCATGTGTCCGGTGGAGGAAACGGGCAGAAATTCCGTCACCCCCTCGATAATCGCCAATATGGTCGCTTGCAATACATCCATGGTCTGCTTTCCTGTTCGTCCTTTTCGCCAATGTGTGTTCTGATTGTCGGCGGCACTCTATCCAATGTGAAGATGAAACAATACAGTTCGGGTTTGTCGGAGGTAAGTTATGTGGAATAAACTGCTGCATGTGCTGGACAATACGCGCCGCGTGTTCTCCGGATTGGTGTTCCTGTTCATCATTGTACTGCTCATCGTTGTCATTCGGGCCACACATCCGTCCATTCCCGATAAGGCCGTGCTGGTGTTGGACCCCAAGGGGGCATTGGTGGAGGAGATGGCCGCACCGGGGGCAGGATTCCCCTTTGGTTTGACAGCGGTGAAACAGACGCGCGTGCGCGATTTGGTGCGCGTGATTCATGCCGCCCGCGATGATAAGCGTATCCGTATACTGCTGCTTGACCTGAAGGATATGGATCGGACCTCCATCACCAAACTACAAACCCTGCGCCGCGCTATTGACGACTTCAAAACCAGCGGTAAAAAGGTCATTGCCGCCTCGGACAATTATACACAGTCCCAATATTATCTCGCGGCCAGCGCCGATACCGTCTATCTCCATCCCATGGGCATGGTGCTGCTCACGGGCCTTTCCCTGTACCGGAATTATTTCAAGGACGCACTGGATAAAATGAAGGTGAAGGTGCATCTGTTCCGTGTGGGAGAATATAAATCCGCCGCCGAACCCTTGGTGCGTAATCATATGTCTACCGCTGCACGCATGGCCGACAAGGCGCTATTGTCACAATTATGGCAATCCTACAAACGGGATGTGGCGAGCATGCGGCACATCAAAGCGGCTGACATTCAGAACATGCTGGATCACCTCCCTACCTATGTAAAAAAATATGGCGGCAATATCGCGCAGATGGAGATGAACATGCATCTGGTGGATAAGCTTGCCACGCATGCTGAAGTTCAGGCGGCCCTGTCCAGGCAATTCTCAAATCAATCTTCCCGTCAATCGGATGCTGGCGATGCGTCCTCCCCGCCTTCAGTAACATACGAACAATACCTCAGGTCACTGGGGTCGGAAGCCACGCCGGATGGAGGCAGGCAGGTCGGCCTGATTGTCGCCAGCGGCCCGATTATGGACGGCAATCAGCCGCCCGGCGCCATCGGCGGAGAGTCCTTCAGCAAGCTGGTGGGCATGGCGAGGCGAGACCCTCATGTCTTGGCCGTTGTCTTGCGCATAGACAGCCCCGGCGGCAGTGCCATGGCTTCCGAGACCATTCGCCTGGCCATTGAGCGGCTGAAACAGGCTGGCAAGCCGGTGGTCGTCTCCATGGGCAGCATGGCCGCTTCGGGCGGTTATTGGATCGCTTCCGCCGCCAACGAAATATGGGCTTCTCCCGATACCCTGACCGGCTCTATCGGCGTGTTTGGTCTCTTCCCCAGTTTTAACCAGGGATTAAATGCGCTCGGCATTCACACCGATGGCTTAGGGACGACGCAAATCGCGGGCGGTATGCGTGCCGACCGACCACTTAATCCGGCATTAGCCAAGGTGATTCAGATGAGCGTGGATCATGTCTATGACGATTTTATCAGCCATGTATCCCGGGGCAGGGGCATAAACGTTTCCAGAGTACGCGCTCTGGCGCAAGGACGGGTATGGACGGGAACGGATGCCCTGCGCCTGGGCCTGGTGGATAAACTTGGGACACTGGACGATGCCATTGCCGCAGCGGCGAAACGCGCCAAACTGGGTAAAAACTATCAGGTAAAATATCTGCGGCGCAAACTTGGCGTGCGTGAACGCATCATGGAGAAGCTGATGGGCGAAACCGAAACCATCATGACCAGCGCATTCCCTGAGAGCATGGCGATGCTTCCGGCATCCTGGAGGAAAGGCATGGCTGTGCTTGAACTGACCCACCTGATCAAGCCCTCCGGCGGCATCTATGCATGGTGCGAAATGCCAACGTTGTAACCGTTATCTTCTTTTTAGCCTGGACTATTCATGAACTGAAGTTTCACTGTTTTTGAGTGTTGCAACGTATAAGAGAAACCAATTAAACCGGAGTTTGCTAGAAACTGAGCAAACCCGCCATTAAATAACCGTTTCCCTATGAATGGCGGCTTCATCTTATCTCAGAAGGGTGAAACTTCAGTTCATGAATCGCCATGATGATTGCGCCGGGCCTTTGTTCGCTGGCGGATCCCGAGGAGAGAGACCGTAGCCGTGCATACGGACGACCGACGAGGGATTCGGTGCG
>CAZDWG010000117.1:0-5099 GCA_964509005.1 uncultured Zetaproteobacteria bacterium | reverse complement strand
TACAGTCATGGCATTTTTATTCCCGTATTTATTCTTCGTGTCTTTCATGTGCTTCATGGTGAAGCCCCGCTGCTGGATGGCCTGAAATATTGATGGGGCAGGACACGCATCAAACGCCTGATTCAAAACCGAAAATCAATAGTGAAACCGGTCATCAGATAAGACAGTTACTTGCCGCCCGATGTATGATCGCGGTGTCGTTGCTGTTTATTCTTGCCTTCTTTTATTTCTATCCTTTACCCAAAGTGCAAAGTGGCATGCTGCTCGCCGCCGCGCTGCTTCAAACGCTGTTGCTTTTGGCGCAGTGGCGGATGACGCATACCCGTGCTTCTCATAGCGCCCAGGTCGGCTTCCAGATCATGGGCGACATGTTATTGGTATCGGTTCTGGTGTTTGTCACGGGTGGGCTGGATAGTCCATTCGCCCTGCTGTTTGGCTTGCTCATTATCGCGGCTGGAACCCAGGTTGAAGTCATGCTGCCTCTTACGGTGGCTCTTGCCGCCAGTGCTTGCTATCTAGCCAGCATTTACATGGCTGCGTGGTATCATAGGCATGCGATTTCCGTGAATGAATCCCTGACCGCCCTGATGCAGGTGTCCGCTTTTTTGCTTGCTGGCGGCGTCATGGCTTATATTGCGCGCCGCCAACAGCGTTTGGTCGTGGAGGGGTCGCGTGTGGTTCGTCTGCATCACAAGCTGGAAACACTGCATGGACAGGTGATGGAAACCATGCATGACGGCGTGCTTGTTCTGGATGAGGCATGTTATATATCGGACTGTAACAGGGCCGCATGTTCTATGTTGGGCGAAGGCGCCGACATCCGGGGGGGGCGTTTATCCCGGATCATACATTTACCCGTGCGATTGCAAGAATTTCTTGAGAAAGGACGCGGACGTGCTTGTCGGTGCGAATACGAAAAGCAGGGACGGATTTTATTGATGATGGCAACACCAATGCCCGCGGGGGATGACCAGGCCAAGTGGTTATTATCCATGGTGGATATTACGGATACGCGTCACCTTGAACGGAAACTGGCGGCGCAGGAGAGACTGGCGGCTATGGGACGCATGGCCGCCATGCTGGCGCACGAGATTCGTAATCCCCTGCAAAGTATCGGGCAGGCCGTTGACATCCTGTCAGACGGGCAGAGTTGCCAACGTCGGGAGGTAAGCCATATCATGAGGGAGGAAGTGCGGCGTCTTGACCACCTGGTGTCGGATATGCTGGATTATGCGCAACCCCTACAACCCAGGCCCGAGCGCGCCGTCATATCAGACATCATCCATGCCGCGGTCAGGCAGGTGGATGCCCGGGGAGAAATGGGTATCCATTTGCATTGTAGGATTGATGAGATGGATGTCGACACCGACCATTTACGGCTGGTGCTCGACAACTTGCTACGAAATGCGATACATGTAAGCCCCGAGAAAGGTAGTATTTGCATTCATTTCAATATGGCGGGTCGCGGACAATGGAAGCTCGAAGTGATGGATGCCGGCGGCGGCGTGCCTGAAGCCATGAAGACGCATTTATTTGAGCCCTTCGTCAGCAGTAAACCGGATGGTACGGGGTTGGGGCTGGCCACGGCATGGCAAGTATGCCAGTCCAATGGCTGGAAGATTGCGGTGAGTGATGTGGGAGAAAAGGGCGAGAGAAAGGGTGCCATATTCACGGTGAGCGGGGCAGTTCATGCATCGGGTGATGGTTCCGAAGGAGGGGATATTGGCCAGCGTATTATTGGTTGAAGACGACAGAAATGCTCGTCGGCTCATGATGCTCGGCCTGCAACAAAAGGGCCATGAGGTCACGCCCTGCGCCGGGCCTGATGAGGCCATGACGGCACTAACACGAGACCGCTTCGATGTCGTATTGACTGATCTGCGTATGGAAGGCCGGGATGCGGGCCTGGATGTGGTGAAAATGAGCGTGCGTGAACAACCGGAGGCTCGCGTATTGCTTGTGACCGCTTATGCCAGCGCCGAGACAGCGGTGGAGGCTTTGAAGCAGGGGGCATTTGATTACCTGACAAAACCTGTTTCCGGTGAGGATCTCGCCCGGGCTGTGGAATATGCATTAGTGGATATTGAGGAAAACAGGCCCCGGGAGATTCAACAACGAACGGGCGTGGTGGAAGAAGGGTTGATTGGGCAATCCATTTCCATGCGTCGTGTTCGGGAGCGTCTTTTGCGTGCGGCCAGAAGGGATTTTACCGTAGTGATTTCCGGTGAATCCGGTACGGGGAAAGAAATTGCCGCCCGCTTCGTCCACACGCATTCCGGCAGGAGTGGAGGACCCTTCGTGCCGGTGCATTGTGGTGCGATTCCTTTTGACCTTTTCGAATCCGAACTATTCGGCCATGTCCGCGGGGCATTTACGGGTGCCGAGAGTGACCGTGCGGGTTTAATGGAGTCCGCGAATAGCGGCACCTTGTTTCTTGATGAAATAGGGGAGATGCCTTTGGCTATTCAGGTCAAATTGCTGCGCGTGCTTCAGGATCACCGGGTACGGCGTGTCGGTGCGGAGGAAGAACGGAAGGTTGATATTCGCATTGTCGCTGCAAGTAACCGCGACCTGGAAGCGGAGGTCAAGTGCGGCAATTTTCGTCAGGATTTGTTTTATCGTTTGAATGTGGTGCCGGTACATATGCCACCCCTGCGGCAGCGCCGGGAAGATATTCCTCTACTGGTGGATCATTTGCTGGCGCGCTGGTCGCAGGGAGATAAGCCACTGCATCTGGCGCCGGAGGCCATGAAAAAACTGGCTGACTTTCCTTTGCCCGGCAATGTGCGCGAGCTGGAGAACCTCTTGCAGCGAATGATCGCTCTTGCGGACGGCCCTCTCCTCCCCGCATCCATCCTGGATGAATTGTGCATGGAGGAAGCTCCGGGGAAAGAATTGTCTCTGCGGCAGTTACAGGAGGATGACGTGAGTCTGGACGATGCCCTGGAAGGTGCGGAACGCCGTTTGGTGCGGCAGGCGTTAGATGATAGTCATGGCAATATTACCAAGGCCGCACGACTACTTGGCATCAGTTTTCGCTCATTACGCTACCGCTTACACAAGCTGGGCGTCAGGATATCGTGACTTTTGCGCCGCTGCTTGTGGGCGCGTGCGCATTGCTGGGCCTGATCTTTGGCAGTTTTGCGAATGTGCTGGTATATCGCCTGCCAAGGGGCGAGTCCATCGTCGCACCCGGCAGCCATTGCCC
The DNA here is from genome assembly GCA_964509005.1 of uncultured Zetaproteobacteria bacterium. GTDB lineage: Bacteria > Pseudomonadota > Zetaproteobacteria > Mariprofundales > Mariprofundaceae > JAUZQZ01. Next base: position 1,891 of record CAZDWG010000117.1, on the reverse strand, counting down.
ATCCTGCGGTCATGCGCTTGCATGGTTTGAGAATATTCCACTGATCTCCTGGCTGTCACTTAAGGGGCATTGCCACCACTGCGGGGTAGCGATATCCGCACGCTATCCGCTGCTGGAATTATGCATGGGATTGACATGGGGATATATGGCATGGCATTTCGGCTGGAGCCTGGAACTGGCGCTGGCCTTGACTCTCAGTATGCTGTTATGGGTGCTGACGTGGATTGATCTGGAGACCGGTTTGCTTCCCGATGCGCTCACTCTGCCGGGCATCGGCATCGGCATTGTTTTTGGTCTGGCCACGGGGCATTTGATGGATGGTGTCATGGGCGCCGTGGTGGGTTATGGCGTGTTCTGGCTGGTGGCTAAAGTTTTTTTCCTTTTGACCGGTCGAGAGGGTATGGGTTACGGCGATTTCAAACTACTGGCCATGCTGGGCGCTTTTCTGGGTTGGCAGGCGCTTCCTTTGGTGATCTTTCTTTCATCGCTATGTGGTGCCGTCATGGGAGGTCTGTATTTGTTGCTGATGCGCAAAAACGCGCATACACAAATCCCGTTTGGTCCCTATCTCGCGGCGTCGGGGATGATCTACTTGTTGTGGGGGCCTGATTTCCTTGCCTGGTACCTTCGGGTATGGACAGGATAGCGCGAGTCGGCCTGACCGGAGGTATAGGCAGCGGAAAATCGACTGTAGCGCACATGTTTTCGGAATTTGGAGTTCCGGTTCTCGATCTGGATGATGTCGGGAGAGATCTTGCGTCACAAGAAGACTGCCTGACGGCGCTGGTCAAGGCATTCGATGGCGGAATATTACGCATGGATGGAAGGCTGGATCGCCGTAAACTGGCCAGGATCTGTTTTTCTGATGCTGAAAAAACAAAAATCCTGAACCGGATCATGCATCCGCCTGTCTGGGAGGCGATGGAGACATGGCTTGCTCGCCAACGCGGGCCCTATGCATTGATAGAGGCATCCGTACTGATTGAATCAGGCGGCATATCACGCATGGATGATGTGGTGGTAGTTCTGGCCGACGAACATATTCGTCGTGAACGCGTGCTTGCCAGCAGAGAAATGGATGCCATATATTTTAATGACGTGATTCGACAGCAATGCGATGATCGCATACGGGACGGTATCGCGAATTACAGGGTCGAAAATGATATGAGCTTGCCCGAACTCCGCGCAAAAATAAATGCGCTTCATCATCAGCTTATGAAGAAATATTCTTGATCCTGTTGAGGGAGGGATAGTTGACAATTTTATATGCCAAGTGTAGCAAGCTCGAATAGTCGTTAATTGGCGATTCCTTTTCCATAACCCATCATTATTTTTTAATACCCATTAATTCTCATTCCCCGGAGCGAAAATATCGTGTCATCCAATGTTTCAGATGTAGGATCTCAAGCCGTTAATACGGAAAATAAAGTAGCGGTGCGGAAAAAGCCCTCAGTCCGTGGGCGGCGGCGGAAGCCTGATATGGATGCCGGAGATGAAAATGCTGTTGCGCAGGTAGAAACATCGGATGTATCCACGGGTAACCAGGAAACGGACGAAGGGCGCTCGCCGCACCATGGCGGGCACAGCGGAAACCATACGCGGCGAAAAAATGGTGAGAATCGCGGCATTCGACGCAGAAATGAGCATGCCGAGGAACCGTTGTCCGAGGAATCCAAAGGTGTTCAGATGAATCTGCGTGAGGTTTCGCAGATGGCGCCGCAGGCATTGCTCGAACTGGCCGAATCCCTTGGTGTCGAAAACACGGCAGGCATGCGTAAGGCAGAGCAGGTTTTTGCTATTCTCAAGGCGCATGCCCAGCAGAGCGGGACGATTTATAGCGAGGGTGTACTCGAAATCCTTCCTGACGGTTTCGGTTTTTTGCGTTCACAGG
>CAZDWG010000116.1:0-5104 GCA_964509005.1 uncultured Zetaproteobacteria bacterium | reverse complement strand
TAATAACTCCGAAGATCGTGTCTATCTGATGAATGGCCTAGCCGAATATTTACCTCGCAGGGGGCCTGAAGACATTTGCATATTGTTGCAGGCGAGCGGGGCGTGCTACGCTTCGCAAACGGACAGCGAAGGAAGAACCCTTCCGTGACCACATTACATAAGAGTGGCACCCGTTACCGTGTTCTGGAAGAGTTTGATTTGGCGGAAGGATAGATAAAAGAGGGGATATAAAGTATGTCGGATAAAGAAAAGGCGCTGGAAACTGCGCTATCCCAGATTGAACGTCAGTTTGGTAAGGGTACGGTGATGCGCATGGGCGACCAGGCGACGGTGGCCGTGGATGTGATTCCAAGTGGCAGTTTGGCCCTGGATGCCGCGCTGGGTGTGGGCGGTTATCCCAGAGGGCGGGTGGTTGAAATCTATGGGCCGGAATCTTCCGGCAAGACAACTCTGGCATTGCATGCGGTGGCCGAGGCGCAGCGCCTGGGCGGGACGGCGGCGTTTGTGGATGCGGAACATGCGCTCGATATTACCTATGCTGGTAAGTTGGGTGTGCAGGTGGATGATTTGCTGGTTTCGCAGCCAGATTCCGGCGAACAGGCGCTGGAGGTGGTGGATATGCTGACGCGCTCCGGCGCAGTGGATATTATCGTGATTGATTCGGTGGCCGCCCTGACGCCTAAAGCGGAACTGGATGGCGAAATGGGTGATTCGCATATGGGTTTACAGGCACGTTTGATGAGCCAGGCGTTGCGTAAGCTGACCGGCTCTATTTCCCGTTCCAACACAACCATTATCTTCATTAACCAGATTCGCATGAAGATCGGCGTGATGTTCGGTAATCCGGAGACGACAACGGGCGGAAATGCGCTCAAATTCTATGCCTCCGTACGCCTTGATATTCGCCGTACCGGTGCGATTAAGAAGGGTGATGAGGTGCTGGGCAGCGAAACGCGGGTTAAGGTACTAAAGAACAAGATGGCGCCACCGTTCAAGCAGGCGCGTTTTTCCATTATGTATGGTGAAGGTATCTCGCACGCGGGCGAAGTGCTGGATATGGGCGTAGAGCAGAAGTTGGTCAACAAGAGCGGGGCGTGGTACGCCATGGGCACCGAGCGCATTGGGCAGGGGCGCGATAATGCCATCACCTTCCTCAAGGAACACCCTGATATGATGGATGATATTGAGGCTAAGATTAGGGATGCGCTTGGTTTGAATGCATCTGCCCGGCAGGAAGAAACTGCATAGTCTGTCTCGTTACAGACACTTAGCCCTACATAGGATACAGGGAGTACGGAGAACATGAGAACAGCTTCGTTTGCCCGGCCTTTATTCGCGGCAGGATGACCGGTTTTTCCTCTGTGGACACCGTGCCCTCCGTGGCGGAAAAAAAGCAGGATAAAGCCGCATTTTCCTACGCTATATGTCTGTTGGGTCGGCGCGAATACTGCGAGGCTGAAATACGCAGCAAATTCAGGCAACGGGAATATCCGCCGGATTGCATGGAACGCGTGATCTCGCACTTAAAGGATGGTGGATATCTAAGCGAAGAACGGTTCGCCACCGAATTTATGCGTTTCCGTCTGCGCAAGGGTGAAGCGCCCTGGCTGGCCGCCCGCAAGGCGCGCCAGAGGGGTGTGAAGGATACTGCCACCCAGGATGCACTGGATGAAATCCGGAGTACATTTGACGGTTTTTCGGCGTGTCGTGAACTGCTGGGCAAGCGCGACCCGCACGGGCTTCGTTTCGTGGAAGAACGCGTGTGGCAACGCCATGCGCGTTATTTGCGGAATAAAGGTTATGATGCTGCTACCATCCTGCGCTGTTTGAATGAAAAGCCGGAGGCCTAAGTGAAAACATCGGAGATTCGGCAGCGGTTCCTCGATTATTTTAGTGGTAAGGGGCATGAAATCGTGCCTTCCAGTTCGCTGGTTCCACATGGCGACCCAACGCTGATGTTTACCAATGCCGGCATGGTACAATTTAAGAACGTGTTTCTCGGTAACGAAAGTCGCCCTTATTCTAGAGCCGTATCAAGCCAGAAATGCGTGCGTGCGGGCGGCAAGCATAATGACCTGGAAAATGTTGGTCATACGGCGCGGCATCATACGTTTTTCGAGATGCTGGGAAATTTTTCTTTCGGTGCCTATTTCAAGAAAGAAGCGATTGGCTACGCATGGGAATTCCTGACCGATGAATTAAAACTTAATGCCGAACGGCTGTTTGTAACCGTATTCGAGGAAGATGATGAGGCCGCTGATATATGGCTGAACGATATCGGCATTGCCCCCGAAAAATTGGCGCGTATTGGTGCTAAAGACAATTTCTGGTCCATGGGCGATGTCGGCCCGTGCGGCCCATGCTCCGAGATTTTCTACGACCATGGCGAGCACATTCCGGGGGGTCCACCGGGAACGCCGGAGGAGGATGGCGACCGGTATATTGAGATATGGAATCTGGTGTTCATGCAATATGACCGCGATGCCGGAGGTGTACTGAATCCGTTGCCGAAGCCATCCGTGGATACCGGCATGGGGCTGGAGCGCCTTGCCGCCGTATTGCAGGGCGTGCATAACAATTACGATATTGACCTTTTCCGTCATCTGATTGCCACTGCCTGCGATGCGACCGGCGTGGCGTTTGGCGATAGCGATGAAAAGGATGTGTCGCTTCGCGTGCTGGCGGATCACCTGCGGTCTGTATCATTCCTGTTGGCGGATGGTGTATTGCCATCCAATGAGGGCAGGGGCTTTGTGCTGCGCCGCATTCTGCGCCGTGCTTGTCGCCATGGACGTCTGCTGGGCATGCATGAAGCCTTCATTTACAAGCTGGTGGATGCGTTGGTACGCGAAATGGGCGATCACTTTACGGAGTTGAAGGCGGGTCAGACCAATATTGAGCAGGGAATCCGCATTGAAGAGGAGCGTTTTATCAAAACCCTGGACAAGGGATTGAAGCTCGTTGAAGAGACTGCGGCCAGGGCGGAGGATAGCGGTACGATTCCCGGTGAAACACTCTTTCTGCTCTACGACACCTACGGGTTCCCAACTGACCTGACCGCCGATATCCTCAAGGGCAGGAATATTGCGCTGGATATGGAAGGTTTTGAACGTTGCATGAAAGAACAACGGATGCGGGCGCGTGCCGCATGGGGAGGTTCAGGCGAACAGTCTGTACCGAAAGCCGTCTTTGACGTACGCGAGCAGCATGGCCCGACTGAATTTCTGGGCTACCAAACATTGGTGGTCGAAGGCGTGATTACCGCTCTGGTAAAAGATGAAAAGGCGGTGGATAGCCTTGGTGAAGGCGAAAACGGCTGGCTGGTGAGCAATCAAACGCCATTTTATGGCGAATCCGGCGGGCAGGTGGGAGATACAGGCATCATTGAGTCGGATGCGGGCACATTCAGGGTTGCCGACACGAAAAAGATGCTGTCCGATCTGTTTGTTCATGTCGGCAAGGTTGAAAGGGGAACGTTCAATGTGCGCGATATCGTGTGTTGCAAGGTGGATGGCGAGCGCCGGACCGCAATTCGGCGCAATCATACGGCCACCCATCTCATGCATGCGGTATTGCGTGATGTTCTCGGCGGACATGTGAAGCAGGCGGGTTCTCTGGTGAATGCCGAGCGATTGCGTTTCGATTTTTCGCATCATCAGCCGGTTTCGGCGGAAGAAAAAGCCGAGATTGAGGGCAGGGTCAATGCCGCGATTTGGGCCAACGACCCTGTGAATACAAACATTATGGCCCAGAACGAGGCGATTGCTTCTGGTGCGATGGCGCTGTTTGGCGAGAAATACGGTGATGAAGTGCGTGTCGTGTCGACGGGTCCCTCCACTGAACTGTGCGGTGGCACGCATGTGTCGCGCACCGGTGATATTGGGCCGTTCCGTATCATCTCCGAGGCTGGCGTTGCCGCTGGCGTCCGCCGCATTGAGGCGACGACCGGCGCGGCTGCTTACCGGAGCTTCGTTGCTGATGCGGGCATGCTGAATGATGTCGCGGGCAGGGTGAGGGTGCGTCCATTCGAAGTGGTCGATGCCGTGGCTACACTGCAAATCAGGCTGAAGGATGCCGAAAAAGAGCTTGCATCACTCAAAGCCAAACAATCCACAGGAATGCTCGATGATTTGATCGGCACGGCTGTTGATGTGAGTGCCAATGGGAAAATAATCAAATTGCTCGCCGCCGAAGTAAAAGGTGTCGCGGATATGCGTGATTTGATGGATAAAGCCAAAGGTAAACTGAAATCCGGTGTGATTATTTTCGGTCAGGCCAAAGGTGAAAAAGTGCAATTGGTTGCAGGTGTCACCAAGGATTTAACGGCAGTATACCACGCAGGTAACCTTGTGCGTGAGGTCGCCACCCTTTGCGGCGGAAAAGGCGGCGGCAAACCCGATATGGCGATGGCGGGAGGGACTGAACCCGCGAAATTGAAAGCGGCCCTGGCTGCTGTCGCAGGATTGCTTGAGGGTTAAGGCAATTCTTTTCTTTATCCCATGGGGAAGCAGAGCAGGGAAAACCTGGAAGCTTATATGCTCGCTTAATCCTGATGAATGCCAACAAAGTCTTCATCAGGGAAGGGAAGGCCTGAATATACCGAAGACGTCATGAGCTTGTTTTCGCGCTATCAAACCCTACGCATTTTGCACCATTATCCTATCACCGATGCGTCCTGGTTTAATGTTACCCGGCGCATTGATCTGGTGCAGGCGCTGATACCGGCGGAGCGGGCTCACTTGCGGGAGTTGGCCACGCTGTTCCTGCACGCCAAGTGCTTTACCGGTGTGCAGGGTCTGACGATCACCGACGAAATCCGTATCAGCATAGCGGCGCAGGCCTGTCTGGAAATCCTTAATCTGGAGGCAGATACCTTTATCGGCTGGGTAGAAATTGTGGTCTATCCCGGAGCTTTTCGTGTGACGCGGGAAACCAGGGATGAGGATGGCATCATGCACGAAGAAGCCAACGCACTGAGCGGTGAGTCCTGGTCGCGAGGGCCGGTGATCCTGTCCTGGGAGGACGTTCGCCGCGACAGCTTTTCACCTCATCCCGGACGCAACGTGGTGATTCATGAATTTGCCCATAAGCTGGATATGCTTAG
>CAZDWG010000115.1:0-5149 GCA_964509005.1 uncultured Zetaproteobacteria bacterium | reverse complement strand
ATGTAGAGATTACGCGCAGTTTGCCGGACAGACTGGAAATTGAAGCGAAGGCAAGGGTTCCGGTGGCTTTATGGCGCAATCCGGGCGGAAAGGTGTCGTTGGTGGATGGGAATGCCGTGCCTTATCGCGCATTGCGGCGTGGCGAGGAGCTGGATTTACCTTTGATACGCACGGTTCGATCCGGTTTAGGCGACGGAGTGACGTTGTTGCTGACCGTAAAACGGGAAAATGGCGACCGCTATGCGCATTTAAGTGAACTGATTGATGGAGGTACAAGCTGGCGGATGGACTTCGAGCGGGGTCGAAGCTGGTTGTTGCCGTCGGGTATTGCTGACAGTACCCGGTGCATACACGAGATTATTGCGCTCATGCGGCAAAAACGCTGGCGCGGCGGAAACTGGCGCGTTGATGCACGTCTGCCCACACGCTGGTTTATCCGTGAATCAAAGACTGGAGGGGTGGTCTGATGACCAGACACGATCAAATTCTGGTGGGGCTGGATATAGGAACCAGTAAAATCGCCTGCGTAGTGGCGGAGTCGGGACCGGACGGCAGGTTGGATGTCGTGGGTGTCGGCACTCATCCCTCGCGCGGTTTACGCAAGGGCGTGGTGGTTAATATCGAGAGTACCGTTGAATCCATACGCCTGGCCGTTGAGGAAGCGGAGCTGATGGCGGGTATCGAAATTAAATCCGTATTCACCGGCATCGCCGGTAGTCATATCCGGGGTTACAACAGCCACGGCGTGGTGGCCATCAAGGGAGGAGAGGTCACCCCCGATGATGTGGAACGTGTGATTGATGCCGCCCGCGCCATGAATATTCCGGCGGACCAGAAGATTCTGCACATCCTGCCGCAGGAATACATTATTGATTCGCAGGATGGTATCCGGGAGCCGGTGGGCATGAGCGGGGTCCGTTTCGAGGCCAAAGTGCATATTGTGACCGGTGCGGTGTCATCGGCGCAAAATATCATCAAATGCTGTAATCGCTGTGGTCTGGATGTTGCAGACATGGTTCTGGAACAGGTGGCGTCCAGCGAAGCCGTGCTGGCACAGGATGAAAAGGATATCGGTGTGGCGCTGGTGGATATTGGAGGCGGCACGACGGATATCGCGGTCTTTATCGACGGTGCCATACGGCACACGACCGTTATTCCCATCGGTGGCGATCATCTGACCAATGACCTGGTGGTGGGCTTGCGTACCAGCGCCCGCGAAGCCGATCAGCTCAAGAAGAAATACGGCGCTTGCATGGTGTCGCTGATATCTCCGGAAGACCAGGTGGAGGTGCCCAGCGTTGGCGGGCGACCACCGCGGCCCATGCCACGGCAGGTGATGGCCCAGATACTGGAACCACGCGTCGAGGAACTCTTTGAACTGGTGAAGGCTGAATTGCACCGTTCCGGTTTTCAGGAACTGGTGGCCGCCGGTCTGGTACTGACCGGTGGCAGCAGTCTGCTGGATGGCATGGTCGAACTGGCCGAAGAGATATTCGACATGCCGGTTCGGCTTGGTCGGCCCAGTGGCGTGGGGGGACTGGTGGATGTGGTGTCCAGCCCTATTTACGCCACGGGAGTCGGTCTTATCCAATACGGGCAACATTATCGGCAAACGACTCCGGCAAGGAGAAAATCAGGCACGTCGGTATTGGCTCGTGTATGGGCGCGTATGCGCCGTTGGTTCGGGGATGCTGGATGATAACCACTCAGTTCACCCCTGATTTGCCCGATAACGGCGTCCAACATGATGACTTCTTGTGAAGTCATCAGGGCGCCCATGAATGGGCGCGAAAATCAAGGGCTTGTATTGCAAGTCGTTGAATTAATTTAGCACCTAGATCCTGCAAGTGGTCGTGCATGCAGAGTGTAAGACATGGGTTTATATAGCGTATTGAAAAAACATGTTGTCAGCTTATTGGTGATGAATGTTTTTTCGATATGCTAGATGAATCAAGGGGTTGCGCTATGTGTGTGCGAACACTTGCAGGATCTAGGTAATATAAGGAGGCATATCATGAGTACGTTATATACACTGGAGGATACGCTGGGGCAGTCGGCTCAGCTCAAGGTGATTGGCATAGGCGGGGGCGGTGGCAACGCCCTGAATAACATGATCGACCAGCAATTGCGCGGCGTTGATTTTATTATTGCCAACACGGATGCACAGGCTATCGAACATAGCCACGCGGATACCAAGATTCAGCTCGGCGCCGAAATTACGCGCGGTCTGGGGGCGGGAGCCGACCCGCAAACGGGTAAGGTGGCGGCGGAGGCCGAGCGCGAGCGTTTGCGCGAACTGCTGGCTGACACGGATATGGCATTTATTACCGCGGGTATGGGCGGCGGTACGGGTACGGGCGGAGCGCCGGTGATTGCCGAAGTGGCGAAAGAGATGGGCGTGCTGACGGTTGCCGTGGTGACCAAGCCCTTTAATTTCGAGGGCAAGCGCCGTATGCGCCAGGCGGAGGCAGGCATTGCCGAATTGAGCAAGCATGTGGATACGCTGATTATTATTCCTAATCAGAAGCTGATTGGTGCGGTCGGCAAACACACGACCATGCTGGAGGCTTTCCGTAAGGCGGATGATGTGTTGCTACAGGCGGTGCGCGGCATAGCCGAACTGATTACCCATACCGGCTATATGAACGTAGATTTCGCTGATGTGAAGGCGGTGATGAGCGAGACTGCGGGCATGGCCATGATGGGCAGCGGCGCGGCCAGTGGTGAAAGCCGGGCCTGTGAGGCGGCGGAGCGGGCCATCTCTTCGCCACTGCTGGAAGATGTGGATATCCATGGCGCGCGCGGCATTCTGGTCAATGTTACCGGCAACGAGGATATGACACTCGCCGAGTATGATGAAGCGGTCAGTATTATCCATAATATGGCGGATGAGGATGCCAATATTATCTGCGGCATGGTTTATGACCAGAATGCGGATGACGAGATGCGCGTCACCGTGGTGGCCACCGGGTTGACCAACGAGGCTTCCCCCAGGCTTACGCCCGTCAAGGCCGTTGCCGAATGCAGAACATTGCCGAAAACACCGGTGCTATTGGGTGCGGAAGCCTTGCAGGCGAGCATGAGTGATGCTCAAGTGGCGAAGCCGCCATTGTTCGGCCATGGCGAAACTTATGATGAAGATACCTTGCAGGTGCCGACATGGATTCGGCGGCAGGCGGATTAAACATGATGACTTCCCAGGAAGTCATCAGAGCGCCCAGGAATGGGCGCGCGAATCAAGGGTTCGCATCATCAGTCCTTTATTTATATGGAAAGTGAGAAGCACATTTTTCATTTTTCAGGAAGCCAAAAAGACCATGGGCGACCTTTTTGCGAGGAGATCAAGCATGGACCCTATAGAAACAGGCTTTGCGGGGTATATGATTTGTGACAGTATGCGCCGCAATTTATGTGTGGATCATGCAGGGTAAATAAAGTATAACTCTGGTGTGTAATTCCGGGGAGGTAAATACATGGTGCCGCAAAGAACGCTGAAGCATCCTATTCGCTGTAGTGGAATAGGATTGCATTCCGGTCACAAAGTGGAACTTTCATTGAGACCGGCGCCTGAGAATACAGGTATCGTGTTTCACCGTGTGATTGATGGGCGGTGTGTCAAGATACCGGCACGCGCCGAATATGTGACTGATACGCGCATGTGTACGACGCTGGGAAGAGATCACGTGTGTATTGCCACGGTAGAGCATTTGCTTTCGGCCATGGCCGGGCTTGGCATTGATAATGCAGTGGTTGAGGTCGATGGACCCGAAGTGCCTATTATGGATGGATCATCGGCGCCTTTTGTTTTTCTTATTCAGTGCGCGGGAATCCAGGAACAGTCCGCGCCCAAGAAAGTGCTGCGCATCGTCAAGAAAGTCAGTGTGGAAGAGGGGGGGAAGCGTTGCTCCCTGCATCCGGCTTCCGGTTTCAGGGTGAGTTATATGCTTGATTATGACCATCCATTGTTGCGCGGACGCAAGTCCAGCGTGGATTTCTCCAGTCAGGCCTATACCCGCGAGGTGGCGCGGGCGCGCACCTTCGGTTTTTTACATGAAATTGAAGCCTTGCAGAAAGCAGGCTTGGCACTGGGCGGATCGCTTGAAAATGCGATTGTACTGGACGCATTCCGCGTGGTGAATGAAGGCGGATTGCGTTACGAAGACGAATGCGTACGGCATAAAATTCTGGATACGGTAGGGGATTTGGCGCTGGCCGGGTATCCGGTGGTTGGCGCTTTTGAAGGTGAGCGAACCGGTCATGACATGAATCATCGCCTGGTTAAGGCGCTTTTGGCGGATGCTTCCGCCTGGCGAGTTGAGGAATTACAAGAGGATACGCTTGCCGCTTCGCGGGAAGCAGGCGAGGCGGTAGCGCAGGCAATCTGATACTCTGGTGAACTCAAAACAGGTTACGCGCAGGCCATGCAACAGTTCCTTTCCGTCCAACCCCGGCCTTTCAAAGGAGCAGGCGCGCGCTGATTTGCGTGCACTCGCGGTATGGCAGCCGCTGGAAAGGCCTCAAAGTCTTTTCGGGAGAGCTAAATGACATTAAAGCGCGCATTGATTACGGGCATTACCGGGCAGGACGGTTCCTATCTGGCTGAATTACTGCTGGACAAGGGCTATGAAGTCCATGGTATCAAGCGGCGCACATCGCTGTTCAATACGGACCGTATTGATCACCTCTACCGCGACCCGCACGAGTCGGACCAGTGCTTTGTACTGCACCATGGTGACATGACCGATTCCTCCAGCCTGATTCGCATCATCCAGCAGGTGCAGCCGGATGAAATCTATAATCTGGCGGCTCAGAGCCATGTGGCGGTATCGTTTGAAGAGCCGGAATATACGGCCGATTCGGATGGTATCGGTGCTCTGCGGCTGCTGGAGGCCATCCGTATGCTGGGGCTGGAGAAGAAGACGCGTTTCTATCAGGCATCCACTTCCGAACTTTATGGTAAAGTAGTGGAAACGCCGCAGTCCGAGACTACGCCGTTTCATCCGCGCAGTCCGTATGGCGTGGCCAAGATGTATGCCTACTGGATTACCGTGAATTATCGCGAGGCCTATGGTTTGTATGCCTGTAACGGTATTTTGTTTAACCATGAATCGCCGGTTCGGGGCGAAACATTCGTCACGCGTAAAATCAC
>CAZDWG010000114.1:0-5204 GCA_964509005.1 uncultured Zetaproteobacteria bacterium | reverse complement strand
GCGATTGATTTTGTCAGACGCGCCCCGCGCGGGTAGGGTGCATCGCTGTTGCATGCTCTGTAAGGAACTGAATCCCCGTCGCCAAGTGGAGGAACATCGTTGAGCACCTCGAAAGAAAAATCGGAACGGAAATCAGAACAAAAAAAGATTTATGTGCTGGATACCAATGTCCTGATACACGATCCCCACGCACTCAGGCAGTTTGATGAGCATGATGTCGTGCTCCCCATTGCCGTGCTTGAGGAGATGGACAAGGTCAAGCGCGGATTCGATGAGTTGGCGCGGAATGTGCGCGAAGTATCCCGCCAACTGGATGAACTCAGTGAAGGGTGCGCCGATCTGGAGAAAGGCTGCCCGTTGCCGGGAGGCGGTTGCCTGTTCTTCGAACTTAATCACCGGGCACTGGATATTTTGCCGGAGTCTTTGGCGAGGGGGAGCGGCGATAATCGTATTATTGCGGTTACCATGTCGCTACGAAAGGAATACGGGAACCGGGAGGTTATCCTTGTCTCCAAGGATATCAATCTTCGCATCAAGGCTCGGGCGCTGGGTTTAGTAACGGAGGATTATCGTTCCGACCAAATTGTTGAAGATATGGACACCTTGCCCCTGGGTTACACCAATCTGGATGAGAACTCGTGGAACGCCATGGCCGAAGGAATGGAGGCGGACGATGGCCCCAAGGGGAGCCACTATCGCCTGAAATGGCCGGAAAACATACTTAAGCCGCAGGTAAATGGCTTTGTGGTGCTTCCCGGGAAAAAAGAGCAGGTGCTCCGTTGTACAAAAATCGAAGACCACGGCTATGTGCAATTGCACGATGTCCATTCATACCGCAGTGAACGCAATGCGGTGTGGGGTATTCGAGCAAGAAACGCGGAGCAGAATATGGCGATGAACCTGCTCATGGATGCGGAACTGGATATGGTAAGCCTGTTGGGCCGGGCGGGTAGCGGCAAGACACTCCTGGCTCTTGCATGCGGATTACATCAAACACTCGATCTGGATATATACGACCGTATTATCGTGACGCGCGCAACAGTGCCAATGGGGCAGGATATCGGCTATTTGCCTGGCACGGAAAGGGAAAAACTGGAGCCATGGATGGGTGCGGTTTCGGATAATCTGGCTTTGCTACTGGAAGAAGATTTTCAGGGTTTGGGAAATTTGTCTCAGTACAGCATCGAGATTTCGTCGCTATCCTTTATTCGTGGTCGTACGTTTACACGCACATGGCTCATGGTGGACGAAGCGCAGAATCTGACACCGCACCAGATGAAAACGCTGGTGACACGCATAGGAGAGGATTCAAAAATTATCATCCTTGGCAATAACGCGCAAATTGATACGCCATATCTGACGGCGCACGGTAATGGCCTTTCCATGGCCGTGACACGGTTCGCGCAGTGGCCATATGCTGGTCATGTTACGCTGAAGGCCAGTGAACGTTCGCGGCTGGCTGCCTATGCGGCGGAAGTCATGTAGGTCAGGATTCTCCGGTCGTGCCGGGGTTCATGTTGGTGGAGGCCTTTGTTTGTGGTGCTTCCGGTTTCTTATGGGACGGCTGATTCGATGTTCCAGCGGGGGTTTCAGAGGCGGGTTTCTTACCAGTCTGTACAGCTTCCGGCGTTGTTTCACCGGCAGTTGCTGCTGCCTTCTCACCCTGTGAGCCGGTTTCCTTGCCAGCCTCTACGGGCATGGTTGCGGGTGCTGTTATTGTTTGGTGTTCAAGTTGGGGGTTTTTCCGTGCCGCAGGCTCTCCCGTGTTTTCAGGCGGGGCGGCGGCAGCTTTCGTTCTACCCGGCTTTACAGCCGGTTTCGTGCTTTGCAGATCAACGTGCGCCGTGACCTTTGTTTTCCGCGAGGATAATCGCTGTAGAATAGCTTCGGCTTTATTGATCTCGAGCCTGGTTTCTTTATTGGCAAGGTGTGACAACCCGCGCAAATTAAGCAGCATCTTTTTCAGTTTAGTCTGTACCAGATCGCGTTTATTTGTTGCAATCGACGCTTCAACATGTTCCACGCGGGTTTCTATGGCGCTCAATTTCCCCTGGATATCGGCCAGTGGTTGGCGCACGCTCATGTTCCTGTTATTAATCAACGTGGCCGCGAGGGCCAGTACGGCTAGTAACAGCGCCAGACTGGACAGGATTACGGGAAGGGTTGAAGAGCGTTTGGGCTGTGGCGGGACAGGGACCTGCGTCTCTGTTTGTTGTTCACTTGTTTTGTCTACGGCATCTTCTTTTTCCGGCATACTCGTTTCCTCCCTCGGAATCCGTTGCGGACAAAAGCCCGAATCAATCATCACGGCGATTCATGAATCATGTGGATTGGCCTCACTGTAGCATGTTCAATGAATAAGCATAGATTAACCGTTTGGAGGTTCGATGAGTAGCAGATTGGAAGAACGCTGGATTCGTGTGCGCGGCGCGCGTGTTCACAATCTGAAGAATATTACACTGGATATCCCTCGTGACAAACTGGTCGTCATTACCGGCGTGTCCGGTTCCGGCAAATCCTCCCTGGCCTTCGATACACTGTATGCGGAGGGGCAGCGACGTTATGTCGAGTCGCTTTCGGCTTATGCACGCCAGTTTCTGGGTATGATGGAGCGCCCGGATGTGGATGCGATTGAAGGATTATCGCCTGCTATTTCCATTGAACAGAAAACCACCAGTCGGAACCCCCGCTCCACCGTGGGTACCATTACCGAAGTGTATGATTACCTGCGCCTGATGTTTGCCCGCATTGGCAAGCCCTTCTGCCACGGCTGCGGTCAACCGATTGCGTCACAGAATGCCAGTCAGATTATTGATGCCATGATGGAACTCCCGAATGGAACAAAACTCCAGCTTCTCGCGCCCGTCGCGCGTGCCAGAAAAGGAGAATTCAGGCGAGAGTTGGAGAAAGCCGGGCAGGATGGGTTCGTACGTGTGCGCGTGGATGGGGAAGTCATGCCCATTGAGGATGTGCCGCCACTGGAAAAAAACAAAAAGCATGATATTGAGCTGGTGGTGGACCGTATCGTGATACGCGAAGGCGTGCGCACACGTCTGGCGGATTCGGTGGAGACGTGTCTGCGCTATGGCGAGGGCATGCTGATTGCGCTGGTGGACGGAGAAGCGCGGGCATTCTCGGAACGTTTTGCCTGCCCTGATTGCGGTATTTCCTATCCGGAAATTGAACCGCGCCTGTTCTCGTTCAATTCACCGGCAGGTGCATGCCCTAAATGTGACGGTATCGGTTCAATGATGATCTTCGATCCCGAACTGGTGGTGCCGGACACATCGAAATCGTTGAAGCAAGGCGCGATCGCACCTTGGTCCGGACGTGAAATGCCCTTTTTCCAACAGACCATGGAGGCGGTGTGCCGTCACCTTGGAATGGATGCGCGTACGCCATTTTCTGAGCTGGACGAAAGCGCGCAACATTTCATCTTATATGGATCGGATGGAAAGCGCATGCCTTTCCGGTTTTATGACCATGGTTCGGTGCGTGAGGTGGTGAGGCCCTTTGACGGCGTACTCCCGGTATTGGAACGCCGCTACCGGGAAAGTACCTCTGATGAGGTGCGCGAATCGTTATCGCATTATATCAATGATGTGCCGTGCCCGGCATGCCATGGCGCGCGCCTGAATCTGGCGGCCCGGCATGTACGGATAGGTGGTGTAAGCTTGCCGGAACTTGTCCGCATGCCATTGCGCGAGGCGCGGGAATGGGTGAGAAACCTTCAATTGGGATCACAGGATCGGGCTATTGCCGACCGGGTGCTGGAGGAAGTGGACGCTCGTCTGGGGTTTATGATCGAAGTGGGACTGGATTACCTCAGCTTGCACCGTACGGCGGGGACGTTGTCTGGCGGCGAAGGGCAGCGCATTCGTCTGGCCACACAAATCGGGTCAGCGCTGGTGGGAGTGCTCTACATCCTTGATGAGCCATCCATCGGGCTGCATCAGCGCGATAATGACCGTTTACTGACGACCCTGGAACGCCTGCGCGATTTGGGCAATTCGGTCATTGTCGTTGAGCACGATGAGGACACCATCCGTCGTGCTGACTGGGTGGTGGATATGGGGCCCATGGCTGGAGAGCATGGTGGAGAAGTGGTCGTGGCGGGCCCGATTGACACGGTACTTAAACATCCGCGTTCGCTGACTGCCGCCTATATGACAGGACGCAAGTCTATTGCCATACCTGTCCACACGCCGATTCCTCCGGATCATCCGGTGCTGGGGGTGAAAGGGGCGCGGGCGCACAATCTTCGCCATGTCGATGCAAGCTTTCCGATAGGCCGCCTAAGCTGCGTAACCGGTGTTTCCGGCTCCGGCAAGTCCACGCTGGTGATTGATACGCTATATCGCGCCTTCGCCAAAAGGGTGCGGCAGGTGAAGGAACGGGTGGGCGCATATGATGAACTGCTTGGCGCCGAGCGGGTGGATAAGGTCATTGATATTGATCAAAGTCCTATCGGGCGCACGCCCCGCTCCAATCCGGCCACCTATACCGGGTTGTTTACGCCCATTCGGGATTTGTTCGTCTCCGTACCGGAATCGCGTGCTCGCGGTTACAAAGCGGGGCGGTTTTCCTTTAACGTCAAGGGCGGGCGATGTGAGGCTTGCGAGGGAGACGGCATTATCAAGGTGGAAATGCACTTCCTCCCCGATGTGTATGTCCATTGTGAAACCTGTGAAGGCGCCCGTTACAATCGTGAAACGCTGGATGTACGCTACAAGGGTAAGTCTATTGCCGATGTGTTGGCTATGACGGTGGATGAGGCGGGCGAATTCTTCACCCATATTACCCCTGTCCGTCATCGTCTGGAGACATTGCAGCAGGTGGGCCTGGGATATATTCGTCTGGGGCAGTCCGCAACCACATTGTCTGGCGGCGAGGCGCAGCGCATCAAATTATCCCGCGAGTTGGCTCGCCGGGCGACGGGCGATACGCTGTATATCCTTGATGAACCCACCACCGGGCTGCATTTCGATGATGTGTCCAAACTGCTGGATGTGCTGCATGCATTGGTAAAACACGGTAATACGGTGATTGTCATCGAACATAATCTGGAGGTGATTAAAACGGCCGACTGGATTGTGGATATGGGTCCGGAAGGAGGCGACCGGGGCGGTGAGATTGTGGTTGCCGGTACGCCGGAGGACGTGGTGGCGTGCGAGGCATCATACACGGGCCAATATCTACATAAA
>CAZDWG010000113.1:0-5241 GCA_964509005.1 uncultured Zetaproteobacteria bacterium | reverse complement strand
ACCTGGACTATTCACAAATACTGCCATGCCCTTGCTTGTTCCTTTGTCCGCACCGTATTCCGCCAGCAGGTGGCGAATACCGGTTGGTATTGCAATCCGGCTCAGGTCTGAAACCCATTTTCCTTTGCCTGTAGGCGCCGCGTTTAACACCCTGCCGTAAAGGTGTAGCCGACGATGGGTCAGCAAGTGAATATAGCAGGGTGATCTATCCGGCTGGTCCACAAGTTCGTCAATCGGCGGCGTCCATAGTCCAGCCCATATGCCGGAGTACGGGCGGCGGGTAAACCAAAGACCATCTTGCGGGTGCAAGTAAAGGCTGACCCGCCAGTGAACATCGCGCACAGGCGTGAGCTTCTTTTTCCTGACTTCGCCTCCACCCTGAAAAGCAACCACGCAATGTGCCGATACCGGACATACGGCGCAGCCCGGCGCTTTCGGGGAACAAACGGTAGCGCCAAGCTCCATCATGGCCTGATTCCAGACGGAAGGGTTAGCGGAGGTATCCAGTGCCTGCCGCGCCCATTGCCAGAGTTGATTCTCCGATGCACCAGCCTCCCCGTGCCAGCGTTTCAATACGCGCTTTACATTGCCATCCAGTACGGGTGTGTAGGCGTTAAAGCAAAAAGAGGCAATCGCACCGGCCGTGGAACGGCCGATACCGGGCAATTTCAGAATATCGTCATAAGTACACGGAAATTTTCCATGGCGCTCCGCCATCATCCCTTGTGCGGCGATATGGATCAAGCGGGCGCGGCGATAGTAGCCCAGCCCCTCCCATGCCTTGAGTACGTCGTCCAACGATGCGCGGGCAAGGATCGAAATGTTCGGGAAACGCTTCAACCATGCCGCATAGCGCGGCAACACCGTTTTCACCTGCGTCTGCTGCAACATGATTTCCGATATCCAGACTGCATAGGGGTCATTCGTCTCGCGCCACGGCAACTTGCGCGCATTATTTTCATACCAGCCGACAAGTAGGCTACATCTGACGAAAGACAAAGCGGTTATCCAGCACCTCAAAGGTAAGGTAAAAACTGACACGGTCCAGCCCCCATGATCTGGGTAATGGCCGAAACGGCGCGGCGGCGCGAATGGCAGCCACGGCACTTTTATTCAATTGCCTGATAGGGCTGGGATGCAGTATTTCGATACCGCCCAGCGATCCATCCCGTTCAATGGTCAAGCGTAGCATGGCCCGACGCTCCTCCGGGGGATATGCGCGGTAATTGGCCTGGCCCGGACGCCATTGTTCCTCCAGGGCGCGCACCAGCAAATGGGCGTAAGGCGCATACTTGACCTCGCGCGTGTTAATGGGGATATCAGCCTCGCGCGCGAGCTTCTTCTTCAAACGCCGCTCGCGCGCGAAATCGCGAGACAGCTCCGCCAGAGCCATACTGGATGGCATCAGGTTGGCCAGTGGTATAGGTCGCCGTGGCCGCAGTTTCGGCTTTGGCTTGCGTTTCGGCGGTGGCGGTTTGTGGGCCTCTAGCATGGGACCGCGCTGCGTCAGCATACGGATACGCTGTTGCGGTTTGGGCGGCGGTACGGGCGGTGGTGTACGCAGCATTTGCGGCGGCGCTGGTTTTTTCGGCTGCCGCCGCTGGCCGGGCCGGGGACTACGGGCTGCCCGGGTCAGCTCATCATGTGCATGGGCACTGGAACCCCGCGCCGTTCGGTTGGAGATAGCATCGGCTTTTTTGGGTGGTTTCACGGGTTTTATTTTTTTTGGATTGAGCAGCACCACATCCATGGATTTTGGCAACGCATGTTTCGGTAAAGGTCTGCTGACATACAGCCATGCAACCAACATGGCCAACAACACATGGCAGGCGATGGATGCCGTGAGGGATACGCTCCACCGCTTGCCTCCCCGCGCATGTCCCGGTCTATCCATTGATTCCAGGTCCGTATGGTTCATGGACCACACTGCCTGTGCGCAGGCGGGAGGTCACATAAGCGGCAATAGCGCCATTCACCCAGCCAGTTACACACGACATGAGCAGGAACGGCGGCAGCATATAATAAATAGCGGATTGCTGGATAAAGAGTGATTCCACCACCACAAATTGAGTCAGCATATGTGCGACGGCACCCAAAAGACTAATGCCGATGAGGCTGATGCCGGGCAGGAAGCGCCAGGCGACAAGCATGACAAACGTGGCACCCAATGCTCCACTAAGACTCATTACAAAGGTCGGCGTAAACATGGTTCCAATCAGTATACTACCCGCGAACACGCGGGTAATGGCAAGGGCCAGTGCTGCCCTGGGTCCAAGCAACACCAGCGCGACAAGTGTAATCACATTGGCCAAGCCCGGCTTGAACCACGGCCCAAGACCGGGAAGACCTGCCTCCAGCACATGCATGCTCACTGCCAGCATCAACAATGACATCCATTGCGCTTTATGCTGTAAATCTTCCAGTCGCGGTCGAACCAGAATTTCAGCCACCCTATTCCACCACGGCATCAAAGCGCTTTGCGGCGCCGCTAATCGTCACCAGTATCCGATTGGGTACGCAGGCAATCATATCACCGATTTTGTGTTTGTGCCCGGCGAGTATGCATAGTTTGTTGCGACATGGAGACGCAAGAAAATATACGCTGTTGTTGTCAATCACGATTTCAGAATCACCCAGTTCTCCCTTGGCGATGAAATGAACCGGCTTTTTTGTATACAAGGGGTATTGCGCCAACTGTGTCCGTCCATGATAAATGGTCACCATCGCCTCCCCGCCACCGGCCAGCATGTGCACGAACTGCCACGAAAATCCGATACCTGCCAGCACCAGGATGAGCAGAAAGCGATCAGCCCATCTGCCTTTCATGGTCTGCCTGAAATTTGCGCGTGGCAGGGAATCAAGTGCGAAATTTTCCATGCGGCTTACTGTAGCAGTAGCAGAGCAATTTAATCCAATGGCCGATTGCTCCTGCCCGCTACGACCATCTCATTCTGCGCCGGGCCTTTGTTCGCTGGCGGATTCCAGGGAAGGAGACCGTGAGCACGCACACGGACAACCGACGAGGGATTCGGTGCAAACAAAGGAACAACCGGGGCCCTCGCGAAAGACGCGTAGCGGATTTTGTGGGGTGGAAGCTTGGGCGCGGCAGTATTTATGAATAATCCAGGCTAGAACCCGATCCTAACGCAAATACCGCGCCACCGGCGCAAAAGTTTTCCGATGCCATTCGCACGGCCCGTGATCCCTGAGTGCTTCCAGATGAATTTTTGTGCCATATCCCTTGTGTGCAGCAAAGCCGTAAACCGGGAAGATATGCCCTAAATGCTGCATGAAGCGATCACGCACCACTTTGGCGATGATCGATGCAGCGGCAATCTCCTGTACAGAATCATCGCCGCCAACAACAGCCTTAACCGGATATGCCATATCCGGGACGCGATTGCCATCTACTAAAACATTTGACGGTTTCACAGTCAGACCGTCAACCGCCCGGCGCATGGCCAGCATCGTGGCATGTAAGATATTGAGGCGGTCAATCTCCGCGACCGATGCATGACCGATGGAATAAGCCACCGCATACTCACGAAGGTGATGATAGATGCGAACCCGCTTCTTTTCGGAAACCTTTTTGGAATCCCGGTATTGCCCCCACATCGGGTCATCGGGTGAGAGAATCACCGCCGCAGTCACCACGGGGCCCGCCAGTGGCCCACGGCCTACTTCATCTACGCCAGCTAATATGAGATCATTCATCTTTTCTCGATTTTTCTGAATATTGTTGCCGATCTAATCCCAGTTCCCTCCATAAAAAGCCGAAATCAAAGAGATGCGCCTCCGGCGCCTCCATATTTTCAAAATCCTTGAGCAGTGCCACCACAGCCTTTCTGCCACCCTCTGTTTTTACAGCGTGGCGCGCAGTTTGACCCTCCAATGCGGGTAAGGACTCATCCACCCACCCGGCATAATGTTTACGTTTATAGTCGTGGATGAGTTGCTTTTGGACCTCATCGGGAATCTCCGGCGCTGGCGCAGCCTTTTTTTCGCCCTCATGTGCGAGCGAGGACATAGGATCGCTAATTTCACGCGTCAAATGCCGCACAGCGTCACCCGCAATCTTCTCAAACCATGTTTGTTGTTCATCCGCACCCATACAACTCTTGGTAAACAATTTGATAGAATTCTTTTTACCACTGATGTTGATAGCCACCAGTGAACGCTTCATATCCTTATCCAATACCTGAAAGCGAGTCCAGCCCTGTTTACGATCTCCCTCCACATCAGACACACCGCTTAATCGTTGCGCCAGTGCCTCCCAGTCATCCACACGGTAATGCTCGTTGATCAATACCATCGGCTCGCCCGTTGCAGCATCGGTCAACTGCGGTATGAAAGGCTCGGGATCCAATAAGAAATGCAACCACTTTGAGGCAATCGTCTGGCTGATAGCGAACCGTTCGGAACCCTCTCCAGCCATCTCAATCTCATGCTCCAATAACCGCTTGAAGGCATCAACCTGTTGGCGTGGAATGTGGTAAAGCGCGCCGGAAAGCTCCCAATGTCCGGCAGGCGTTTGCACCGGACGTGCGCCAATGACATCCCACGGCACGAGTTGCCGGGATGCAGACCTCTCCTGCACCTTATGCATGGATGTTGCATCCAAACAATCTGTAAGCGTCATGCCAACGCCGGACGACACTTCACTGACTTCCCAGAGGCGCAGCGGTGCTTGTTGCAATGCTTGCAGATATTGCCGCTCCTCGGCGCTCATCAGCAGCCCGCCCAGCACCTTATCCATAAATACGACTTCCTCACCCGATTCGCGCACCCAACTATCTTCGACCAGCAGCATTTCCATGGCATTGATCTGCACCATCTCATCTATTTCCGGAGGCAAAGAATCCACCACATCCATATCAACACCTTCAAACCATACATCAACAATCCATGCATTCATCTCATCACCATAATGCCGGTAAAGCCACTGTATCGCCTTACCTACAGCGTCCTGATGCGCATGCAGAGAGGATTCCTGCCGCTCTTTATCCTTGGCCTTCATCATACAGCACTTCTTATATTTCTTGCCGCTACCGCACGGGCAGGGATCGTTACGCCCGATTTTTCTCATGTTTAAAGCTCCTTTATACTGCGCTTGCAGAGGCATTTGGATGGCGTCGAGGTCAGCTATACAATCAGCGCCTGATAATGATCGAAGGGAAGACTCATGCGTTAACCTTCAGACGGTGACATATCTGGGTTGTGATCAATAAATGCTTTACGCCA
>CAZDWG010000112.1:0-5256 GCA_964509005.1 uncultured Zetaproteobacteria bacterium | reverse complement strand
CACAATCCGGAACGGCGGCATTGGTCGCATCCATTTCCGCCAATCCCTGGTTTGCCCGTTTTCGCGGCATGCCCGTAGGGCAGGAACTAGAAGTCAACGACGCCATGGCGTTATTTTCCTGTTTTGAGGAGCGGCATATCCATAAAGGCGAAATCCTTTATGAGGCCGGGACGCAATCCGAACGGACGATGTATATCTTGCTTTCAGGCAGCGTTTCCGTGCGCGATACATCCGGCAATATTTATTCCACCTTAAGGCCAGGTGATGTTTTTGGACTGTTTTCATTCCTGGAGGATCGTCCGCATTCAGCGACGGTGACGGTGCAGGATAATCTGGTGGCACTAACCTTGAAACGGGCGTATTTCGACCTGATTACGCTGGAAGACCCCGTGTTGGGTCATCAACTACTGCGTTTCATGTTTCGCCTTCTTTCCCGCATGTCCCTCAATCTTGAGGTGGAATACGCCGCACTGCGGGATTATGCCCTGGGCATGCGCGCCTGAGTTTGAGTTTTTACCGCAATGTTTTTCATAAAAAATAGTGGGCATGGCTTGTCATTCATCGCGGTTATCTCCATGATAACCAGCCATGGTGAGCAAACGTAGAAATATGGGTCAAAACGACCAAAAAATTCTGATTGTGGAGGATGATGCTTCCATTGCGCGCCTGATGCAGATGCACATCGAGGCGGCGGGATACGGAGCTCGCTGCTGCGCGGACGGCAACAAGGCCATTGAACTGCTACAGGAAGAGCCGTGGACACTGGTGGTGCTGGATCGCATGCTGCCCGGTGCTGATGGCATGCGAGTGTTGAGGTATATTCGTCGCACGAGTCAGGAGGAAATGATTCCTGTCCTGATGGTCACGGCGCTGGGACAGACGGCGGAACGGGTGCAAGGCCTGAATGAAGGCGCGGATGACTATCTGGCCAAACCCTTTGAACCGGAGGAACTGGTGGCGCGCGTGCATGCGTTGTTGCGCAGAAGCTGCCATGCGGAGGGAGAACGTCTGAGCGAGGGCGGCATTGAGATGAATCCCGATGCTTATGAGATTATCGTTCGCGGATGCAGTGTGGTTTTGCGTCCGCTGGAATACCGTCTGCTACAGTTGTTGATGAAAAAACCCGGAAAAACGCGCAGCCGCGACTATTTGCTGGATCATGTCTGGGGCCGGGATGCCTTTGTTGAACCGAGAACGGTGGATGTCACCGTCAGGCGCTTGCGCAAGGCCCTGCAGAAATGCGGCGCCGGTGACTCAGTGGAAACGATTCGCGGCATGGGTTATCGCTTTAATTCGAGTGACGAATGATCTTATGAAATTATTCTTATGATTTCATGGTGGTGGCTTGTGCTGCCGCTGCTTGCATGGTGGGGGCATGTCTCGTGGCCGCGTCGGCAAGTGAACAAGCTGCGGGATGATTTGTGGCGTTTACGATCGGAGCATGAAGAACTTTCCCGGCGTTTGCGACGGCGCAGTGACCGCATGGATGCGCTGTTTGCCACCATGAATGAAGCCGTTCTTCGGCTGGATATGCTGGGCAATGTTGTGGCATTAAATCACCAGGCACGTCGGATTTTTCGGTTGTCGAAACAGCTTCCTTTACCTCAGCCAATCAATGTTCTGTACCGTCAGCCGCAGTGGAACAAGGCTATTCGGAAGGCATTGGATCAGCTGCCAGAGCCTTACGACCTGCCTGATATTCGCATGCAGGCGTGCGTTCTTGCAGTGCGGCTTGCGCCTCTGGGCCATGAACAGGCTTTACTTCTTTGTCTGGATATAAGCAAACAACGGGAGTTGGAAGCACAACGCGAACGCCTGGTACGCGATTTGATGCATGATTTTAAAACACCTCTAACCTCCATTCTCGGATATGCCCGAACCATCGAAGCCTTTGGCAAGGATAAAGCGTTGCGCAAAGAGGCGACGGAAATCATTGTGCGGGAAGCAAAGCGCCTGAATCAGTTGCTGGAGTCTACGTTGACATTTGATCAGCTTGCGGGCAAGCAACCAGACTCGGGCAGTTGTTGCGATTTGCCGTGCGTGGTTCTCGAACTCAGCGCATTAATCAAACCGGTTGCGCAAGCTGCCAACGTACAATTTGAAGCCTGTTTGGCCGCGGATATTCAGTCTTTTCCCATGGATGCCGATGATCTCCACCGGATTTTGACCAATCTGGTGGAGAACGCCATTCGTTATTCTCCGAAGGGCGGCAAGGTGAGCCTGAATGCGGCGCGGAAGAATGGCCATCTGGAATTACGCGTGACGGACGAAGGTTCAGGCATTGCGCCCAGGCATCTGCCACATGTAACCGAGCGTTTCTACCGTGCCGATGACAGCCGTACCGCCGCAAGTGGCGGACATGGCGTAGGGCTTGCGATTGTAGCCGAGACGATAGCCCGTTATGGTGGGGAGTTGACGCTGGTTAATCGCAGGGAAGGGGGCCTGGAGGTTCGTATACGGATGGCTGCGCTCAAGTCTTCCGAAGCCGAGCATCATATTAATCTGGATTATTCATGAATCGTTCAGGCTATAGATCCGTTTTGAATCATGAGGCTCAGCGTTTGCCGATCCACGTGCCATGAAGGCCCAGTTTGTTTGCCAGTATTTTACGCTGCCGACTTGCATCCTCCGCGCTGGCAAAGCCGGAAACGCGGATGCGATACCACGTTTTCCCTCGAATTTCCGCCTTCACGCCTTCGGCATGAATGCCCATCTGCTTTAGCCGTTTCAGTTCATTATTTGCAGCCGCGCCATTGCCGAGTGAAATGAGATTAACGACCCATGCGCCTTGATGGCTTTCGGGAGGCGCTTTAACATTAACAATGGTCGGCTTCACCTGGGTGGCAACAACAACGGGTGGCTGGAGCGGACTGGCCTGGGTGGCCGCTACGGCGAGCGCTGGTTTCGAGGCGGCGGCCATGAGGGATGAGACTGTCGCCTCAAGCGTATTCATCCGCTGATTTAACAAAGCTATTTCTTTGCTCTGCTCGGCAATGGCCGTGGCGTCCTGGCCGCCAGGCAGTTGCGCCTCCAATTGACCCATATGATCGGATAGCGTGAAGTTCATCCACAGGGCGCCGGATGCGCCTATCACACCAAGCAGACCAAGGGCCATGGCCATGCCTGCGCGCGGTTGCGGCACGGGAGGGGGAGCGACCTGCACCTCTGCGGACCGGGCTCCCGGTATTTCATCCGCGGCGGAAATTTCCGGTTTATTCTGAAGTTTATCCTGAAAGGTGCGCGTCTCTGCCGCAATGGCTCGCGGGTTCATGGCATCCTCGAACTCAAGAATCGTTTCCGGTATATTGCCTGGGGTTTCGCCCGCCATCTCCGACTCTTTCTCGCCGGACGCGGCAGGGTTTTCTATCCCTGTCACCTCTCGCCCATTTTCCATGCCCGACACATCCGCGTAATCGGCTTTCGTGAGTTGGATTTTTTTATTCGAGGTTGTAAACATGCTATTTCCATCTTCAGAATGATCTGCCATATTCCCTCCATATACCCCTTGTATTCCACGTGGAAAAACCAATAGTCCCAATGCACCACTGCTGTAAATTATTTTTCCGGTGTGTTGGTGCGCTACATCGGGTCGGGCCAGTAGGTGACCCGCGCCGTACAGGTCTCGCCAATCACAATGCGAGACACATGCAGACGCTTATCATTTAAGCGCCTGGCCATGGTACCGTACAGGATGCGCGCAACATTTTCGCTGCTGGGATTGATGGCATCAAACGGCGAAATATCGTTCAGGTTGTAGTGATCCCATCTGGCGAGAGCGTCCTTTAATTCGCGTTTCAGCACCTTGTAATCCACGGCCAATCCGAGTTCATCCAGTTCATCGCACATCACATAAAGCTCTACCCGCCAGTTGTGCCCATGCAGACGGGCGCAATCGCCCGGATAACCGCGCAGGCTGTGCGCCGCGGCGAAATGTGTCTCCATGCAAAGTTCGAATGTCGCCATGAAAGTGCATCCTACCTCGCTTGCTTGTTTTCGTCATTCTTATCCAATATTGACCAGCACTTCCTCATGGGGAGCTTTTCTATGGGATAACACTAGCCCCGGGTCGCGAGCCAGCGTTCGGCATCCAGCGCGGCCCTGCAACCCTCGCCCGCGCTGGTTACGGCCTGGCGATAAACAGGATCGGCCACATCGCCCGCAGCAAACACACCTTCTACGCTGGTTGCCGTGTCTTTCCCATGCGTTATCAAATAGCCCACGTCATCCTTTTCTAGCTGATCGCCGATAAAATCCGTGTTCGGTTTATGTCCAATAGCAATAAACACGCCGCTCACCATGAGCTCTTCCATCGCATCATTCACGGTGGATTTCAGGCGTATACCCGTGACACCGGCATCATTACCCAGGATCGCATCCGTTACGCAGTTCCATTTGATCTCCACGTTTTTCATGGCAAACAGGCGATCCTGCATGATTTTTTCAGCACGTAGTTCGTCGCGGCGATGAATAAGTATGACCTTACTGCAAAGATTGGTCAGATAAATGGCTTCTTCCACGGCGGTATCACCGCCGCCGACCACGGCAACCTCCTGGCCCTTGAAAAAGAACCCGTCGCAAGTGGCGCAGGCCGATACGCCGCGCCCGGCAAACGTCTGTTCGGATTCCAGTCCCAGATACCGGGCTGAAGCGCCGGTAGCAATAATCAGGGCATCGCAGGTGTACTCATCATCCTCACCCTTTAAGTGAAATGGGCGATTGGACAGATCGGCATATTCAATGTGGTCCCATATGATTTTCGTGCCAAAACGTTCCGCCTGTTCGCGGAAGTTCTCCATCATGACTGGTCCCTGCACGCCATCCTTGTAGCCGGGATAATTATCCACATCCGTAGTCGTTGTCAGTTGGCCGCCAGGCTCATGGCCCTGAATGACGACAGGATGCAGGTTGGCGCGGGCGGCATAGATCGCAGCCGTATAACCAGCCGGACCGGAACCGAGAATAACCAGGCGATGGTGTTGAATATCAGACATGGAACAACCTCCGAAAATAATAGCACCTAGGAGCCTGTCGGACTTAGGGGGAATCTACTGCGCGGCAGGGAAGCGGCCCAAAACATCCTGATTTATCGTTACATAGTTGCAACTCAGCACCTCAAAATCATGCTATTTTAGCCTCGCTTCCCCACCGGCTCGCTACGATCTCCCTAAGTCAGACAGGCTCCTAGTCTTGCCCTTTACCCATGAGCCTCTTGCAAAACTCGTGAGCGGCGATCGGCTTCCCCACTTTGGCCCATTT
>CAZDWG010000111.1:0-5275 GCA_964509005.1 uncultured Zetaproteobacteria bacterium | reverse complement strand
GCGAGGATCAACGGGTGGCAACGCTTGATCAGGGGCGACGTTTTGAGTGTTGGGTTTTGGGTTTTGGGTTGTCATGAGTTTGTCCTAAAAGATTGAATAAACAGTTTTGAGTTTTGGGGCAACCGGCGGAAAAGAGCTAAGACTTCCTCCTTCTTGGTTGTTTTAACCCAAAACCTGAAACTCAACATCCAAAACTGCATTACTTCTCTCTTGTTGTTTTGACTATCTTTGTGATGATATTAATAATGGATTCTGTAGCACCCAATAATTCATCTTTCTTTTGATAATGTTCCAGGTATCCCGACTGACTGAGAAGTCGCAGCCAATAGTTGGTCTCCCTCGCTTCCTTAGATGCAATGGACATCTTGGCTAGGAAATCCGGCCTGCTTTGCGCAGCCTGAGCTTCCTGTACATTCGCCCCGATGGATGTTCCCGAGCGAAGCACCTGTTTGGCAAGCACATACTCCTTTCGATCAGTTAAAAACTTATACAATGCGACAATCTCCAATGCAAATTCAAAGCTACGCTGCTCATCAATCTTCATAACCACACCGCCTTAAAATCAGTTTTGAGTTGTGGGTTTTAGGTTTTGAGTTGCTCAACCCAGAACCCAAAACTCATAACCCAACACTGTTTTCTAAAGCACTCCAACCGCTCTAAATGAGGCAATGGTCAAACCGATATTCGCCCCAACACGGCTCCAGTCCAGCAGGCTGTCCACGAGATGGAATTGCTGCAGTTCCACGGGCACCACGATGGTGTCGCCGGGATACACCCGCTTGCGCCGCCAGGCGCTGTGATGCGCATCTACTTCGCCGTCGGCGCGGATCACGTAGATACGATCGGTGTCGGCAAATTGCCCCGTGCCTCCGGCCAGATCCACATAATCATGCGGAGAAAAGCCATGGCGATAGAGCAGCGCAGCCTGATTGTACACCTGACCCAGCACCAGCACCTGATCCGGTCGTTGCGGAATATACAACTTATCGCCATCGCGTAAACGCAGGTCAAAATCGCTGCCCTTGAAGTGCTTCATGTCCGCCAGACGGATCACCAGGCGACCCGTAGCCTTGGCTTCGCGTATTTGTTTCACCAGAGCACGGGCTCGCTCCAGATCCTGTTGCTGACGTTTCAGGATGATGGGATCCTTGATGTTGGAGATACTCGCGGCCTGACGATCAA
This sequence comes from uncultured Zetaproteobacteria bacterium, assembly GCA_964509005.1. Lineage (GTDB taxonomy): Bacteria > Pseudomonadota > Zetaproteobacteria > Mariprofundales > Mariprofundaceae > JAUZQZ01. The sequence goes on along the minus strand of CAZDWG010000111.1, from coordinate 4,093 downwards.
TATCGGCTTCCATCTGCTTGCTCAATTTATTCAGGTTTTTCTGCTGCTCCTTGCGGATGGAGGTGCGCGTAAATACCGCCGCAGGCAGGTAAGCCTTGGTCGTAAAGCCGCCGACGCGCGCCAGCAACGAGGAAAGGCGCTCGCCCTCCTCCACCGGATAAGTGCCGGGGAAACGCACCTGGCCCGTCACCGTCGCATGCTCAATGGCGCGCCAGTTGGACACTCGGCGAACCATCAGCACATCGTAGGGCTCAAGCGGAATATTGGCTGCCGCATCGCCGCGCAGGGCCGCCGCCAGATTCACCTGAATATGCCGGGCCACCCGCCGCTCGCCATTCTGCACCGAATAACGGGTAATCTCCGCCTGTTGCATATAAGCGCGATCAGTCACATTGCCGGCGGCAAACAGCAGGTCGGTCAGGCGCATGCCCGCCGCCAGCGTATATTGTCCCGGATGTGTTACCTCACCGCTTACGTTCACCTTGTAACGCCTTTTAACCTCCCATATCGAATGAATCACCACACGGTCCAGATCCCGCAGCAGGGGATTGTCTTTCACGTCCCCTTTCATGGCGCGGCCCACATTGACGTTTATTCTATTCACCACTTTGGTTTTCGCATCTGTCCGGTATAGCCCCGCAGTGCCAAACGAGGCATCGCGCAGCAGACCGCCGGACGCCATGACCAGATCTACCAGATGCATATTCATTTTCAAGGCATAGGCACCCGGATTCTGCACGCTGCCGACAATGGTTACTCTGGGCTGTTGACGAAAATGAGTCAGGTTGAACACATATACCTTGTCGTGCGGCGCAAGCCGGACGCGCTTCTTCCCCGCCAGCACCTCACCCAGCGGCACATGCAAAAGCTCCGGCGCACGTTCATGCGCACTCTCTCGTTCAATCAGCGCATACTTGAAATACGTTTCCGGCAGCAGCGCATCATTATCTGGAATCAGATCGTGCAGATGCATGCCCTTATGCCATGCATACCTGCCCGGCCGCTTTACATTGCCGAGCAGAAACACTGGATTCTCCTCAAAATTCAGTACGGAATACACCTTGACCAGATCGCCGTTGTGCAGGCGTGTGTTGAGTCCGGCGCGCGTGAGCGGCACATCCAGCACCTTGCGCGCCACGCCATTGGCGATGCGTTCGATCTGTACTTTTTTCCTGTAGGCCGTGGGGCGCAAACCGCCCGCCAGATGTAACACATCGGCCAGCGTCCGTTCATGCTTCAATTCGAAAATCGCCGGCCTCAGCACCTGGCCCGCCACGCCCACGGTTTTACCGATAGGCGGTACATAAACGACATCCTGCGGCAACAAGCGTACATCGTGGCTGGTGTCGCCATGCAGGAGAAAATCATAGAGATCAAGGTGCGCCACCACCTTGCCCGCTCGCTTGAGTTGAATATTGCGCAGTGATCCGGCTTTTTTAACGCCACCTGAAACGAACAGCGCATTGGATAACGTGGACAGGCCGCTAACCACGTAAGAACCCGGCCGCGCCACCTCTCCTAAAGCAAAAATGCGGATGGAACGTAAATTTCCCATGGTAATACTGGCAGAGACGCCGATCATTTTCTGTTTGATCTGTTCGGCGATAAAGGCCTTGGCCTGGGAGAACCGCATGCGGGCCACGGTGAGCGGCCCGATATTCGGAAAGGCAATGGTGCCATCGCGGTCCACGGTCATGGAAAACTCGGAATTCTCCTTGCCGAACAGTTGCACCTTGATCTCATCGCCGGGTCCCAGCACATATTCCGGCGGCACCGGCACATCGGTGGCTGGCGCAAAGGTGGTGGGTACGCCGGCAAACAAATTGTAACCAAACTGCTTGATATGCGTATCCACCGCCATCGGTTTGGATTTACTGGTGAAATCAGCAAAGGCGTGTTGCGGCAACATATAAATGGAAACATCAATATTATAACTTGCCAAGGTAGCACCATGTTTTGTTAACATGCCTAGAATGGCCGATTTAGCCTCGGATACACCCATACCACGAATGAATAGCTTGCCTATTCCGGGAATAGCGATCATACCGCCCCGATCAACGATAATAGATAATGTCTGGCTCATCCCCTGATGCATAAATCGCGATATAGCATCCGGAATTTTTCCAAAAAACCGAACCATTACCTGATCTCCAGAATTAATTAAATAATTCTTTGGCGCTTCAATTGGAGATATATTTGCCAACACTGGAGAAATAGACTTAAACTGACTCTCACTTGAAGCTTTCAAAGCATTTGCATTAATCTCTATCGGGCTGGGAGTTTGCATCTCCCGCTCCAACGCTCCGCTGCCGGGCGTACGTGGTTTCACCACTACGGGGGAGGCTGCCGGGGTTGGCGCTGTTTTCCGTGCAGGCAGCGCCACGCCAGCCTGTTTAGCCAGCGCCGCCCGCTGTGCTGGGCTGAGCTGCTTCAGTTGCTCTAGCTGTGCCGGGGAAAGGGTAATGGCGGTGGCCATGCCCGCCTGGACAAACCCGCAGAAAAGTACAGCCACGAGCACCATACACCAACGCGGCATTCCGGCTTTTAACGCTTTTTTCATCATAAACATCCTTTAAAACCAGTTACAAGTTGAAAGTTACAGGTTACAAGTTCCACCAACTTTCCTCTTTTAACTTTCAACTTGTAACTCAAAACGCTGTTTCCCATTGGATCTCCGTATGCAGCACTGTATTGATCTTGTTGGCAAACGTCAGATTGTTCCTGTTCATTCCAAGCCCTAGCGTTATCTTATTATTCCCGAACTGCTGGATGGTACGCAATTGCAGGCTCAAAATATTCTCGGCGGGAATCTTTACCGGCCCCGGATTGGAATTATCCTGATTGGTTCGAATGCTGCGCAGCAATGCCTCCCATGTGCCGCCGCGCGCGTCCACCACGGTGGCACCCAGTGATATACCTCTGCCGTCACCGTCAATGGAATCACCGATGGCACGACTGTAATAACGGTAACCGCTACGAAATACGCTGTGTTCATAGGCAAAATTGAGCCGGTGATAATCCCCGCTGAACAGGTTGGCAGTGGTGTAGGCGAACTCGGCATGCACCCGCCATGATGCACCCGCATCACCCAGAGACCCCCATGATTCGAGTCCAAACAGACCCAGATAAGCGGCCGGAACACGGCTTGATGCGTCCTCACCGGTCAACTGGGCGTAAAATGCATAGGGAAGATGAAATAACGGAGAGACCCAGCGCATATCAAAACCGGCCAATTGATTACCCGGCTGATTCGCCGACGTCACACCAAACTTACCCGTATTATCGCTGCCGATCAGGGCGCGGATGAAGGTGGCCGAGGTATGGGGCCGGCCACGGCCACCCCACTGCATGGCCCGGGAAATTCCGATTTCCAGATTCGGCGTGGGCTTGAAACTGAAGCGCATACCGGTCAATAGCCCGTGCGGCACGAAGCGGTTACCTTCCAGCAGCCCCTGGAAAAAACGGAACTGCCACGGTCCCAGCCAGCGCAACACTGGCAGATCGATGGGATCGGAGGCGTTGCGCGCAATGGAGATGGCGGGAATGGGACGGGCATTGGTGGACATGATCAGGCTGCCGTCCCAGCCCGGGCCCCACCAGCGATCCTGCCAGCCAGCGGAGAATATCCAGTTGCCCAGGATGGCGCTCGCATAGGAGCCGTCCGGGCGCCAGCGCTTCCTGTCCCGGGGCTTGCGCACCACGGCCGTGCCTTCCAGATGCAGCGCCCAGTTATCCCCCATCACGGATACCGTCGTCCCGGCCTCCGCAGTGGTTCTTGGCGTATCGGTGAAGGTGCGAAAACGCACCGGCGAGGCAGCTGCGGCAAGGCGCGTGGAAAGCCGAAGACGCTTGGAGAATTCGCGTTGTACGCGCTGATGAACGCGCCGCCAGGAAGCCAGGACCGCCGGGCCATGTACTTTTTTCTTATCCGCGAGCGCATTGGAGATATCACCCCAGGGAATCGGCCAGGTCGTAAGCGGTATATTTAGCAGGCCTGAATCCGCCAGCAACTGCAAATCATGGCGCAAACGCAAATCCCCCGGCGCGGCAAACGGATCAGCCAGCGCGGAATGCGCCACAAAACACGCCCCCA